>JBDTTT010000087.1:0-23645 GCA_039930485.1 Chryseolinea sp. | reverse complement strand
ATAGACACAACTGCCCGCTTACTTTATGAAGCATTAATAGAAGAGCCGCCCAACCAATTGAGATGGTCAGGCGACTTATTTATATAAGTATTATTTTCCTTGATTCATTTTCTTTTCTTCGATAAGGTAGGCAGCTCCTAAACCAAGGCCTCCAAAAATAAAGAGCATTGAGAAATAGGCTACCTCTTCCATATCAAAAGTACTGTCTAGGAAATAACCCATCAGCAAACCAAGACCTGCACCAATAAACAGCAACGATACGCGCAACGGGAAGGAAGTATTGCGTTGTCTCAGGGAATTGAACATATCTGGACTCCCTCCCTTTTCAATCATTGCCATCCGTTCAACGTTCTGAAACTTGCGCAAATAAATAACCATGATGAACGCACCTAATGTTATCACAATGACCATTAGTATACCAAACATTTCCTGTTCCATAATTTTAGTATTTTAAGTTTTGCCTCTTTGACGCAGCCTTTTTCTTTTGGGTTACACCGTTTTTAAAAAGAGGAGATGATTAAATTAAGGACAATAAAAGCGCAAATGAGAAGCCTGACGCACATATTTACGCAAACTGAAAGATTTCTGATGTGAGGGGTTTGTAGTTTAATAAAAATTTTCTACTATATTTGGAACTGTTAATTGTCATCCTTTCACCAGTTGAAGCCTGTCAGTTTTCGTTAATTAATTTATTCATTTATTCTTTTACACAATGAACATTTATGTTGCCAACATCCCTTTTAAGGCATCCGACTCGGAATTGAAGGGATTATTCGAAGAGTATGGCGAAGTTTCTTCAGCCAAAATTGTAATGGACAAAGTAACTCAGCGCAGCCGCGGTTTCGGTTTTATCGAAATGCCGGATGATGCGAGTGCCCGCCAAGCTATCACTAGCTTGAATGGTTTCGACTTCCTTGGTAAAACTTTGGTAGTAAACGAAGCAAGACCTAGAACTGATGCTCCCCGCAGTGGTGGTGGTGGCGGAGGTGGCTACAACAGAGGTGGTGGCGGTGGTGGATTTAATCGCAGAAACAACGATTATTAAGCATAACCGATACTGACACAAAAAAGCCTTGATTTACATCAGGGCTTTTTTTATGCCCAAGAAATACCGCAACGCAACTGTTTTCAGGTGATTGGATTTCTAAGACGCAACCGCTTACGATTTCTGTTGTCTTTGCCAGCTTAATTTCTTAAACTTTGTATATATAAACCCTACAGGTATGAGCGTAATTACTGACGTTGAGAAATGGGGGAACAATCATCGCCCCAGTTTCCTGGATTTCTTCCGGATGGTTCTGGGTATCTTTATCACCTACAAAGGCGTGTTTTTTATCACGCATATGAATGAACTTGAGATGACTGCCTCTGGCGTGAATGTAGCATTCGCAGCGGTTGTACTTTCCCACTATATCATATTCGCTCATCTTTTAGGAGGTCCACTTATTTTCTTCGGACTTTTCACCCGTATTGTTTGCCTGATTCAACTTCCCATCCTGATTGGCGCTGTCATTTTTGTTAATCTGCCACAAGGTTTATTGTCAATTGGTAATATGGAGCTGTGGGCCTCTATTGTCGTATTGGTAGGCTTAGTTGTATTTATGATTTTTGGTGCCGGTCGATTTTCGATAGACGCCAAACGAAGAAGAGAGATGAATTCTTCATCCTCTTAGGTTATATATCATTTAACCTAACCTGAACCGAAGGGCATCTGAACGATCAGATGCCCTTTCTATTTATTGGCCTTTTACTAACAACTGCTAACCGATAACTATTCACTATTTTAGAATCCACAATTTAATTCATGAACTACATCATCGGCATTGATATCGGAACAGGAAGTACAAAAGCGGTAGCCGTATCAACAAAAGGCGAAGTGCTTTGCACATCTCAAGTCTCCTACCCTACTCTTAATCCGAAACCTGGTTATAGCGAACAGGCGCCAGAGCTTATTTGGCAAGCTTTCATCAAATGCATTGTTCGAGTTGTGAACCAACTTCACCACCAACCGAAAGGAATTGCGTTGAGTAGTGCCATGCATAGTGTGATTGGTGTTGATGAAAATGGGCAGGCATTAATGAATATGATTACATGGGCTGATAATCGCAGTGCACTTATTGCTGAAAAGATTAAGGCATCATCATCTGGAGAAATGTTGTATGAACAAACCGGAACTCCGATTCATCCCATGTCACCTTTATGCAAAATAATTTGGTTGCGAGAAAATGAGCCTGGGCTCTTCCAACAAATTCACAAATTTATTTCTATCAAAGAATACATTTGGTTTAAACTTTTTAGTGTATTTGAAATTGATCACTCTATTGCTTCAGCCACGGGACTCTTCGATATTGAAAGACTTGTATGGAATGAAAACGCATTACAACAATGTGAAATATCAGCCGATAAACTTTCACAACCGGTAAGTACTTCACACATGCGAAGTGAGGTTTTGGAGTCAATACATAAGCAACTCGGTATCGATCGAAACATATCTTTCATCATTGGAGGTAGCGATGGATGCATGGCGAATGTTGGAAGCTTTGCTATCGAACCTGGTATTGCTGCACTCACTATTGGAACAAGTGGTGCTATCCGAGTAGCCAATGCAACGTCTACAATTGATATAGAAGCAATGCCTTTTAATTATCGATTGGATGAGAATACGTTCGTTACCGGTGGCCCGATAAACAATGGTGGAATTGCATTGAAATGGTATGTAGAAGGTCTTCTGAAAAAGAAGTTGCAATCATCTGAAGATTATGATGCGATATTAAATGAAACCAAAACAATAGCACCCGGAAGCAACGGACTTATCTTTCTTCCTTACCTTCTTGGTGAGCGGGCCCCACTTTGGAATAGTGAAGCATGTGGTGTTTTCTTTGGAATTGATTCATCTCACACACAAATGCATTTCACTCGTGCTGTGATGGAAGGTATTTTGTTTGCTCTCTATAATGTTTGCAAGACAATGGAAGAATCCGGTCTTCTCATTAGTGAAATTCACGTGAGTGGTGGATTTGTTCATTCTGAAATATGGCTTCAACTATTGGCCGATATCTTCGGAAAAAAAATTGTACTCATCCGTGCCGAAGATGCCTCCGCACAAGGTGCTGCTTTTCTGGCTATGAAAAAACTAAAACTGATTGATAATTATAATGTACTAATGCCAGCATCGGTAACAGCTTACCATCCGAATAATGATCACCACATATTATACTCAGAGAAAATATTTCCTGTATTCAGAAACCTTTCAAAAAATATGATGCTGGATATGGCGGTGCTTCACGACATGAAGACGAACTTACAGAATGCTTATACAAATATTAATTCGTTCAATATTTGATACTGTGCAAATCGGATTAGTTGGACTTGGTGAAATGGGATTCAACCTCACGTTGAATTTGCAGCGAAATAAGTATGTCGTGGTAGCCTATGATGTAAATCCTGCTGCTATAAAATCCATTCAAGAAAAAGGAATCAAAACAGCAACGTCATTAAAGAATCTTGCAGAAAATCTGCAAAGCAAACGTATTATTTGGTTGATGATTCCCGAAGGTGAACTAGTCGATCAAACTATTCAGGAACTTCAACCCTACTTATCAGTTGGTGATATTATTATTGATGGAGGTAATTCTTTTTATAAAGATTCCATGAGAAGATATAAAGAGATGGAAGCATTTCAAATTGATTTCCTCGATTATGGTACAAGTGGTGGAACCGATGATGTGCGCAATGAAATTAGAGCGATGATCCATGGAAATCGCTTTGCCTTTAACTATTGCGAACAACTTTTTAAAGACATTTGCGAAAACGGTTATCAATATTGTGGTAAAATTGGTTCCGGATATTCCGCGAAAGATTCACAATGAATGGGCCGGCTACTTGATAATAAAAAATAATTGGCTGTTGTTGTTCTTTGTTGATCAATAATATTCAATCTAATTACTAATCATTTAACCGCAAAAGAATACAATCATTTCTTTCGTTTTGTTACCATGATTTTCAGTGGAATACTTTAAGAAAATATTGCGAATAAGATTTAATACTCTTATTTTCATGTCATTACTCTGTTGCGAAAAATTCCCACCCTTGAGCCCAACCGCAGAGTCAATAAACGTTGGTTCGACATTATAACATTGAGGAGTTATTGAAACTGATGAATCCAAAAATGGCAGTGTGCATTCTTGGTCATTTGAATAAAGAGAACTGCACTTCATGTTGAGCAAATACACGTTAACAATAAAACCGAAAAACAATGAAAAAGAATTATCAACTCGGCCTCCTTCATTTTGTACACATGCTGATCAATACCGATGGGCGAATCGATGATCGTGAAATGGAAATTATTCTAAAAATCAAAAAGGAAGAAAATATTGAAGACAGAGTATTCCTTGAATTTTCAAGAAGCATCGCCACTGCAAAAGATCAGGATATTTTTAATCGTGGATTAAACTTATTAAACAGCTGCACCGAGGATGAGAAACTCTGCGCTTTTGTTTACATGTTTCAGCTTGCGGAAGCAGACGCCTCCATTTCAATGAAAGAGGTACGCTTACTAATGTATGCGCTTAAAGTTACCAACGTTGATTTTAATGATGTTGCAATCAGTACTGATCTCGTAACTCCTAATGTTAACCGATTAAATCCATTTCATGTTGGAAAAAGCTAATTAAGGGTTATCCGTTAATAGACAACCATCAAGCACGCTTCAACTCGATAATCGTTAGCTCTGGTGGCATGCCAATTCTTCCTGGATAGCCTAAATAACCAAAGCCTCTGTTTACATATAGGTATTGCTTATCTTCGTGGTAAAGTCCAGCCCATTGTTTGTATGCATACTGTGAGGGGCTCCATTGAAAATTTCCAATCTCTACGCCAAATTGAAAGCCATGGGTATGGCCAGCGAACATCATGTCAATATCGGGATAGAGTTTTCGCGCTTGTGCGTCCCAATGACTAGGATCATGTGATAGCAAAAGCTTTACGGGAGCTTCTTCTGTTCCGTTAAACGCCAGATCTAATTTACCATACTTTGCAAATCTTCCTCCACCCCAGTTTTCATTTCCAAGTATGGCAATCTTCTCTCCTCCTACTTCAATGAAACGATGTTCGTTCATTAAAATATCATAACCCATCAGTTTGTGTACCTGAACTAAGTCTTTGAAGTTTTTCTCTTTTGCCTCTTTCGTTACCCATGGTTTATAATCACCGTAGTCATGGTTTCCAGTTATGGAATATACTCCTAGTGGGGCTTTTACTTTATTGAAAATATCAATGTAATCTCTTACTTCAGTGGTTTCATTATTTACAAGATCACCCGTAAAGAAAATAAGATCTGGTTTTTCATTCATCAACATTTCAACTCCACCCTTAACTGCTGTCTTGTTAAAAAAACTTCCGGAATGTATATCCGAGATTTGTGCGAGCTTTATTCCATCAAACGATTTTGGAAGATTAGGAAGTTTAACCGTCAATCGCTTTACGCGATAATCGTGTGCACCCGAAATAATTCCGTATGCCATTGTTCCGAATGGAATAGCAGCTGCAACTAAAGCCGTCTTTGATAAAAATTCAGATCGTGTAATACCTTCGCCAGGCATATTACCATCAGTTCCTTTGTAAAAGAAATTCGCGAGCCATTTCACTCCACGGGAAAGATCATCGATAAATAAAATAACAACAGCGAAAAGTTTTGAAAAATATACTGAGACCAATCCGGTTAACATCCAATTGCGAAAACCTGCGCTTGATGCGTAAGGGTCACCGAAAGTCCACCAGGTAATAGCCGCAATGCTTAACACTGTCGGGATCCAAAATCCATATCGAAAAATGTTTTTCCATAAAGGCGACCACTCTTTGCTCACCATTAAGATAGCTTGGAATACATAATAATCGATCAGCAAAAAAAGAGCTGTAACAATAAAGAGGGTCATCATTCTAGGCTGCATAAAAAATGAAAAAAGTCGTCTTAGGCTATAAGACGACTTTTTATTGATTTTAGTTTATACGAATTGACTTAATTCATCACAATTGCACTAGAAGGTTCTACAATTTCTTCCTCAGTCACTTTCTTTCCAAATACTCTTTCCTTCAACTTAGTCGTAAGCAAGTACAAAGATGGAATAAGGAATAGTGTTAGGAAGGTTCCGAAGATCAATCCGAAGATCATTGTCCACGATAAAGGTCCCCAAAAGGCTACGTTATCTCCACCAAAGTAAATGTGTGGATTCAACTCGGTGAACAAGGTAACGAAGTCTATGTTCAAACCAACTGCCAACGGAATAAGACCAATAGTTGCTGCGATGGTAGTTAACAATACCGGAGTCATACGAGTTTTTGCGGCTTCAATAATCGCTTCATAAAGCGGAACGCCTTGTGAACGCAACAACTCGGTAAACTCAACCAGCAAAATTCCATTCCGAACTACTAACCCAGCCAATGCCATGACACCAACACCAGTCATGATTATGGATATTTCCATTTTAAATAAAGAGAACCCAATCAAGACTCCAATAATACTGAATATAATTTCCGACAAAATAATAAGTGGTTTGCTTATTGAGTTGAACTGAAGGACCAGAATCATTCCCATCATTACAAAAGCAAGAGCAAATGCAAAACCTAAGAAGGAAGATGTTTCTTTTTGATCTTCTTGTTCGCCCGTCATCTTCACCGTAACACCATCTGGCGTTGGGAAAGCATCGAGGTGACTTTGAATTTCAGCTACCACTTCATTCGGATTATAATCACCTAGCACATTTGACGATAATGTAATCACTCTCTTCTGGTTGATACGCTTAATACCGGCATAGCTATTTGAATAATCTACTTTTGCAATTGCTGAAAGTGGTACCTGACGAACTACACCTCCGGAACCCATATCACGATAGGTTAATGGCAAATTAATTAACACATTCGGATCATTGCGCTGACTTTCTTTCACACGTACCTGAATTGGGTAATCATCATTCAAATCGCGGAACCTTGATACCTCAGCTCCATATACAGCAGTAGCTAAAGCTTGTCCAATATCGCGTGTGGAAATTCCTTCACGGTTTGCTTTCTCGCGATCGATACTAATTAGTATTTCCGGTTTGTTGGCCTGAAAATCTGACTTTAATTCTTCAACTCCGGGTACTTGCTTTGCCACCAGATAGCGTCTAACCTCATCCGCTGTCTTTACCAAAAGTTCAAAGTTATCAGCCGCAATGTCAATGTTAACAGGCTTCCCTGTCGGTGGGCCACCTTGTTCCTGGTCTACTGAAATTTCAGCGCCTTTAACTCCCTTTACCGATTCGCGGATTTTATTCAAATACACTCTAGTGGATTGTCCATCGCGTTTTGCAAACTTCACGAAAGCAACAGATACTTTACCTAAATGTGGGCTTGCATTTCCGCCTGCCTCGAATGGGTTTTCGCTTGCGCCTATAGCAACGTTCGAAATAACAGACTCAACAATTGGATTGTCTTTGCCCATCGTTGCAATTACTTTGTCTTCAACAATTGCCGTGATTGAATCGGTCACGCGCTGATCCGTTCCAATTGGCAATCGAACAAATGCATAAATAAAATTAGGATCTCCATTTGGAAAGAATACTACAGGAGGCTTACGAATTCCTGTAAAGACAATTGAGAATATTAAAAGACCGATAACACTCAACCCAACGTAAATGGGTCTATAACCATAGAGTGTCCAGGTTAATAATTTTTTATAGGATTCCTGTACTTTAGGCCATGCTGAAGTTTGGAAAGATGATATCAAGGCTTTTAGAACAAAATGATGCAACGCATATAACAAATACATGAGCACAACAAAGTTGCCAAGTCCAAAACTCATCAAGTAAGAAACGATGGCGATTCCGGCAAACACTACTGAAGTAACTTTAAAGCCTTTGGTAACTTTTGGTCCGTCATTATGTTCATCGTGATCATGCGGCTTCATAAAATCAGCTGCGAACACAGGGTTAATAATATAGGCAACCACTAATGATGCTAACAAAGCGATGATCAATGTAATAGGTAAATACATCATGAATTTACCTATGACACCAGGCCAAAATGCTAATGGGATAAAGGGGGTTAATACAACCAGGGTTCCAGAGAACACAGGAAGGAAAACTTCACCAGCTGCTATCTTCGCTGCTTTTCTGATTGGTACTTTACCATTGTCAAAAACACGGTGTGTATTCTCAATAACAACAATGGCATCATCCACCACAATACCCAGTGCCAACAGGAAGGAGAACAACGTCATCATATTGAGCGTGAAACCTATGGTTGGAAATACGAGGAAAGCAATGAAGGCAGAAATTGGAACAGACAATCCTACAAAGATTGCGTTTGTTACGCCCATGAAAAACATCAGGATAATCGTAACCAAAATAAATCCAATGATGATGGTGTTGATAAGATCATGAAGCGTTACACGGGTATTTTCAGACTGATCTGCCGTTACCGTTACATGCATACCTGCAGGTAATGTTCCATCTTTAAATTCTTTAATAATGGCATTGATCTGATCCGATGCATCAATAAGGTTCTCACCATTACGTTTGATGATGTTAAGGGTGATTACGTTCTTCTTATTCAGGCGCGCAAAACTTTCTTGCTCTTTATTGGTATCGATTACCTCCGCAATATCTTTTAGGTAAACCTTACCTCCTCGAATCGAACCGATAACCGTATTGGCAATGCCTTCAGCCGTTGTATATTCACCGCTCACACTCAGAGAACGCTTCATATTCCCTACCGAAATCTGGCCACCTGGCATAATAACATTTTCGCCACCAATTGTTTGAATAACATCGCTCAATGCAACACCAGCTAAAGATGCTTTGTATAAATCTACGTTGATTTGTATTTCACGATCGAGCGCACCTACTATGTCAACTCTGCGAATCTCTTTTAATGTTTCAAACTCATCCTGCATTTGCTCAGCATAACGCTTCAGTGTTTGAAGATCATAGTCACCCGAAAGGTTTACAAACATGATGGGTACTTCTGAAATATCGATGTCAATAACTTGCGGATCATCCATAAGATTTGACGGTAAATCAGGTTTGGCTTTGTCTACCGCATCCTGCACCTCACGCTTGGCCTCTGCAACATCTACATCGGTTTGAAACTCAATGAGAACACTGCTGAAATTTTGCAAGGAGTTGCTGGTAATCTTTTTTACCCCGGCAATAGACTTCACTTGCTTCTCAATTTGTTTTGAAATCAGGTTCTCAACATCGGTGGGCGGAGCACCTGGATATTGAGTCGCCACATAGATCTGTGGAAAAACCACTTCCGGAAAGTTTTCCTTCGGCAAGGTCATATAGGTATAGATACCCAACGCGCAGATAATAAGTGTAGCAACATAAATCGCCACCTTATTGTCAATGGCCCAACTGGTGGGCTTAAATTCTTTATTAGAGTCTTGCATAATATTTATTTATTAATGGGTATGTGTGGTGTTCAAATCCTTCTCTACTTTCCCTCTTCACAATCCAAACACCACCGTTTACCTTATCTTAATTAAAGCTGAATAAAATCACCATCGTTCAAACCCTGATACCCCACAGTGATCAATTTTTCACCCGTTGTTACACCCGATTTTATTTGAGCGAGGTTATTATAAACACCGACTACTTCTACAACGCGCTTACGTGCCACGGTGTTTTTACCATCCACTGCGGCCACATACAGAATTTTTTCTCCGTTAACACTTTGCACCACATTAACCGGCACAACTATAGCGGAAGGATCGGAGTGAAAAATTACTTTCACAACGGCTGTCATGTTTGGTCTCAATTCAGGAAGTGAAGGAAGGTCTACTTCAATGGTGAATGTGCGCGATAAAATATCAATATTTTTACCCACAAACGTTACGGTCGCATTGATATCCTTTCCTAATTCCTCAACCGTTACACTTACTTTATCACCTTTCTTAATCGTAGTGATATACGATTCAGAGATATGCGCTATGATTTTTAAATCAGACGTGTTGATCACGCGAAACGCAGGCATACCCGGAGAAATGCTTTCTCCATTCTTAGCTTCTACAGCATCTACTGTTCCGCTTATTGGTGATTTAATGCGGGTCATTTCATTTTGCTCTTGCAATCCGGCTATCTGACGCTCTAAACCTTCTTTGTTCGATTTTGCCTGAAGATATTGTACTTCCGTTCCAATTTTCTGATCCCACAAATTTTTCTGGCGTTGGAACACTTGAGTGGCAAGTTCCAATTGCGACTTCATGGATTCGATGCTTCTTAAGATTATCGAATTATCGATTTGTGCCAACACTTGTCCTTTTGAAACACCCTGACCTTCTTTTACAAATACCTGAGAAACGACACCCGGGGTTTTTGCACTTACCAGGATGTTGTCTTCTGCTTCAATGGCACCTTGTGTTTGTACATAGTGATCAAACTTCTGCGGAGCAAGTTGGATGACGGCTACCTCTTTTGATTTTACTTTAATCTTAGAAGAGTCGACTGGCATTTCTTTTTCTAATGCTGCGATTTCTTTTGTAAGCGCAGCTTGCTTTTCTTTTAATGATGCAAGCTTTTCACTTTTATCGGTGCTGCAAGCCGCAAGTACTGCAGCCAAAGCCAAAATAGATAGGTAATTGTATACTGTTGATTTCATTGTCAATTTATTTTCAGGTTAAGGGTCTACTAGTTTTGTGGTTGTGTAAGCGTATTGATCTTTCCGTAGGCGCGTATCAAATCAACGCGTGATACAATGGCATCATACATGGCGCTGTAGTAATTGATTTGTGCTTCGCGTAATGCGCTTTCAGCATCAACCACTTCCAGGTTTGTTCCAACACCTTGCTGGTATTTAATCTTTGTTACACGTGCAACATTTTCAGCTAATGTTGTATTTCGTTTCTGAGCATCTAATGATTTTAATGCATTCTCGTACGTAATAGTGCCTCTCTTTATTTCAAGATCGATACCATTCTTCAACGACTTGAATCCGTTTTCAATTTTCAGCAAAGAAAGCTTTGATTGTTGAAGTTGGTAGTTGCGTTGCAAGCCGCTGAAGATTGGAACATTCAATGTAACACCAAATGATGAAGCAGGGTACCATTTATCAGGACCAACGCCATTTGCATCATTAATTCCACTACTATTTGTCTTAAATAACCCTGCGATGTTATTCGACTGAGTTCCCATACCAAGATTTGCAAACGCAGACAAGGAAGGCATTGACGCTGAAAACTTATTCTTAACATCAAGTTGTTGAAGATCACGATTTGATTCTAAAATGCTATAATCAATTCGGGTTGTGTAATTCCAATCTTCTGTGAGGTAATTAAGATCACGGTCAATTTTCATTGAGTTAAGATCACCTGCCACACTGATTGGACTTGCCATTGGATAGTTCATTTGAAATTTCAATATCTCAAGCGCTAGTTCCTGAACTCCAATAAACTTGTCGCGCTCAATGATTAAATTATTTAATGTAACCTCGATTCGGTCAACATCAATGGCTTCTGCAAAGCCATTTTCATTCAGCGCTTTGGTTGACTTGAATAGAGAATCAACACGCGCGATGTTACTTTCGAAAAGCTTTATCCGTTCATTGTTAATGATAGCAGCAAAGTAAGCTTTCGTAACATTTTCAATAATCTGCTCTTTGGTTTGTTGTGTGGTTTTAGAAGCAAGCTCCCGGTAAGCACTGGCTGCCTTCAAGCCAACTAAATATGAATTATTATACAGTATTTGGTTGAATGATAATGCAGCACTTCCATTACTAGGCAACTGAAAGAAGTTATTAATAGCGACAACATCTCCTTGCTTTATGCCAGGCACTTGACCCAAATCACCACCGAAAGAAGTTGCGGAAGAATCATACATTGAATAAAATCGTTGAAGCTTCGAGTTATGCATCAACGACACAGTGCCATTAATTTGAGGTAATCCAATACCACGTGTTTCTTTTACCTTAGCATCAGAAATTCTTTCATCAATCAATGAGTTTTGAATGTTGATGGCATTTTCAAGAGCGTATGTAATAGATTGCTCCAAAGTAAATGAGCCAGAAGGCACATCTGTAGTCTGAGCATTTACCCACAGGGGTACGAGCAGTGATACTAAGAGGGTTTGATATAAACGTTTCATATTTGGGATTTGGTAATTAAGCATGTTGATATTGTTCCTTATGTTTTTGATATAATTTTTTTCCTTTATCGGTACAAAGGCCGTAAACAAAGTGATCGAATATTTGCGACTGCACTTCCGTGAGGTTAAATATGCTTTGTGAAAAAACATTCTGATCGAAGCCAATCGATATCAATTCAATTCGAATGGCTGCAATAATTTCTGCATTCACCTCGGGCCGATAATATCCTTCTTCAATGCCTTGTTTAATATTTCGAACTACTGACTCGCGTATGTATTTGTTCTTGTGATCTAACCAGACTTCCCATGCCTTCGGATGAAATTTCTGAAGATCGAACAACAGAGACGGATTTGTTTCAGACATGTCCTTTCGTAAGCACTGCGATATTTGAGCGAGCTCATCAATGGCATTGGCTGAATTGTCTGTTATGGCTTCATACTGTTTCCGGTTGGCTTCAATGTGAGCCGACAATACGATCGTGATCAAATCTTCCTTATCAGCAAAGTGCTGGTAAAGGGTTTTCTTTGAAACGGAGAGGTGACGCGCTATATCATCCATCGAAATGCTCCTCAATCCGTACTTCATGAAGAGCCCTACCGCCCCATTTAAAATCTTCTCTTTGGTTCCTGTTTCTTCCATATTGGCTGCAAAACTATGGAAACTATTAACATTTCAAAAGTTTCCACAGTTTCCTCGAACGCCAATTCCAGCTAATTGTTCGGGTTTTTTAGAAAAAAGTTGGATAAATTTTCTTAAAGTGTTCCCTCAATCGTTTGAACCTGCAGAATCCTTGCTTGAAGTGCTTTCGTCCCAACGGCACCATTTATCTTTCATTTTTTGTTTGAAGGCTTCACGCTCCTCCGGACTTAAAGACGACACCTTATCAACGAAACGTCTCTTCCATTGCGCTCCATAACTATTTTGGTTGTGGCCATGTGATTTTCCACCAAAGCCCGAGAACAAAATTTTACTGAGCAAAAACAATCCTAACGCTTGCCAAAATGTAATAACCGGGCCATTGAACAGCACGGGCACAAGCCAGTTCCAGAGCGACATGGTGATAAATCCAAATACCACAATGGCCAGCAGCACGAATCCCACTACTTTTATAATCATCCCTGCTTTTCTCATATCTCTACTATTTTAAATTTCATTGTATAATCGTTGTAATTTTTTTCGAAGCGCTAGAATGGCATACCGTTTCCGGGAAAGCAATGTATTGATCGATACACCTGTCTCTTCTGATATTTCGCGAAAGCCTCGCTCTTCCATTTCATTTTGAATGAAGATCTGGCGTTGATCAGCCGGAAGTTCATCAAGAGCTTCCATGATGGCATCCCACAATACTTCGCGAAAGAGTGCATCTTCCGGTGTGTTCCCTAAGTCGGGAAGAATTTCCTGGAGTGTTAACGGAGCATCATCATCACTTCCTGAGCTTACTCCAAAATCAGTGCGTTGAGGCCGAGCTGCATCTCGCCTGTACCGGTCGATGATTTTGTTTCGGGCCACCTGAAATAACCACGATGTAACGCGATCAAGTGATTCAATCGACTCGTAACCAGCAACAAACTGATAGAAGACATCCTGCAGTATGTCTTCGGCCTCCTCTACGGAAGAAACACGGTTACGGATAAAACTCAGTAACCTGCCCTTCTCTCGTAGGAATGTTTCCTCCTTTATTTGCATTGCCAGTTCCATTTCCTTGCGCTTAACTATGGGATAGTCGGTGAAGACGCAAAGAATATTGTAGGATTTTTAAAATTTATTGCGAAGATAGTGGCAATCCCGAATTATATTGATTGAAACTCAGAGCTGACTCTTTAATACATAAAGCTACTTTCCTCCCGGAGGACAATTCCTCTTTAAGTACTCTGTATATAATGTAGACAGATGTTCGAAAGTACCCTCTCCTTCTGAGATACTGTGCGTGCGATTTGGATACGCCATGAATTGAAATTGCTTGTTATGTTTGATCAATTCATTCAACAGCATTTCTGCATTGGCGTAATGAACATTGTCATCACCGGTTCCATGAATATAAAGTAAATTTCCTTTCAGGTTTTTAGCATAGGTAACAGGCGAACCTGCCTTAATATCCTGAAGGCTTTCTTCTGGTAAACCCATGTAACGCTCCTGATAAATATTATCATAGGTAAGTTGATTAGTCACTGCTGCTACCGCAATACCGGTTTTATAAATCTCAGGAAACTGAAACATCAGATTCAATGTAGCAGAACCTCCACCACTCCAACCCCAAACGGCAATTCGCTCAGCATCAACAAACGACCACTTTAAAATTTCCTTTGCAGCCAATGCCTGATCTCGAATGTTGGTGATTCCGATTTTGCGATAAACACATTTTCTCCATGCGCTGCCTTTCGGTGCTGGTGTTCCTCTGTTGTCAATAGACATATAGATATAACCGTCATCGCGCATATCACCATTGTACATAAAGTTATCCGCTGTTCCATATTGATCATGAACATTTGCGCCCCATGGCTCTGTATAAACAAAGAATACAACCGGATATTTTTTTGATGCGTCAAAGTTTTTCGGCTTCACCATCCATCCATCCATTTCAACACCTTCTTCGGTTTTTACTTTAAAGAATTCAACATTCTTCTCTCCCTGTGCAGCTGCAAGTTTGGTTTTTATACTTTCCTTCTCAATGACAGCTTTGTTAGAAGAAAGCTCGATCAACTCGTTCACTGGTTTGGTGTAACTATTGGAGAAACTATGTTGTGCATATTTTCCATCCGCAGAAATACTATAGCCATGTGTACCTGAAAGTTCTGCAGGTGTAACTAACTCTAACTTACCCTTACCATCCAACTTGGTTTTATAAAGATATTGCTGCGTTGCATTGGTTGGAGATGCTAAGAAATAAACGTAGTTGTTTTTTTCATCTACCAGACGAATATCCATCACATCGAAATTACCTTTTGTAATGCATACTTCTTTCGCACCTGCTTTATCGTTGGTGATGCGATACAAGTGTCTCCATCCATCTTTCTCGCTCATCCACAAAAACTCCTTCCCTTTGTTTATGAAGGTGAACTTATGTCTGAAGTCTATCGCGTAAACATTTTCCCAGGGAGTGTACACATCAATCCATGCCGGGTCTCTCTCACTATATAATAAGCGAGCTTCTCCGGATGTTGGATTGCAGGAATAAATTTTAGTCTCATTTTGATGTCGATTCAACTGCTGAACAAAAATTTCATTTGCATTTAACCATTCCATG
This sequence comes from Chryseolinea sp., assembly GCA_039930485.1. GTDB lineage: Bacteria > Bacteroidota > Bacteroidia > Cytophagales > Cyclobacteriaceae > Chryseolinea. The sequence goes on along the minus strand of JBDTTT010000087.1, from coordinate 8,284 downwards.
CGTGGTAAGTAATTCTGGTTGGGTTCACCTGGAATATCTAACCAAACCGTTTTCTTTGTGGCTACGTCAATCACTCCTATTTTTACAGGTGAAGGAGGCTGACCAATAGTAGGATATTCTACCGGTATGATTTGAGAATAAATCGAATCGGTATAGTTGATCATATAAAAATCACGAATGCGATTGGCATCCGAATTCCAAAAGGATATCAGCTTGCTATCGGGACTCCATTGAAATCCATCGCGACAAGCAAACTCTTCTTCATACACCCAATCAAATGTTCCGTTGATTAATTTGCGATTGCCATTCGTTGTTAAAGCTTTGATTTCATTTGTACCAAGATCCTCTACATAAACATTGTAATTGCCGACATAAGCAACTTTAGTATTGTCAGGCGAAAACTTTGCAAACATCAGCGATGATTCAGGTAATGAGCTCCCTAATTTCTTCAGTGATTTTGTTTTCAAATTCAATACCCAATAATCACCGCGTGTATCAAGCCTCCATACTTTCTTGGTATTTGTGTAGACCAACATTGAATTCTGATCATTCGAAAAAGCATAGTTCCTCAACTTCAAGCTCTTTGTTTGCCCTTCAGGTGTAAGCATGGCTTTCGTCACTATAGTGACTTTCGAATTGGCGGGTAAAGTATATTGTACTAACTCATCCCCTTCAATTCTAAAATAGTTACTACCTTCTTTCGCCCAGCGTATTCCACCCTGTTGTGCGTAGATACTTGGAGCAGAAAACAGAATCAGAACAAAAAGCAATTGCAATATCCGGTTAATGAGATTCATATGAATTAAGGTTAATGTAAGGCGATAAATATAATGGAAGTCCTCAAGATTCAATTTTGAATCGGGCATAATCTTTTCATTGGTTAAACAAAATTGGCACGAATGCACGAATAATTTCACATTCGTGCATTCGTGGCAAAAGAATAAAATCTACTTTGTGTAGCTTCGTGCTTTAGAGTCTTCGTGGCAACACCAAAGCACTTCAATACCTATGCGCGATCGTTTTGTTCAAACTGAAAATGCCGCACTCCATTATACGGTGGTCGGATCAGGCAACCAACTGCTTTTATTGTTTCATGGATTCGGTCAGGACAATGAAGTATTTCAACCCTTAGCGCAAGCACTTTCTTCTACCTACACACTCTACATTTTTGATCTCTATTTTCATGGCAAAAGCAAATGGGCAAATGATGAAAGTCCTTTGGAGAAAGAAGGATGGAAAAAAATCATGAACACCTTTTTCTTAGAAAATAAACTCGAAAAATTTTCCATTGGTGGATTTAGTCTCGGTGGAAAATTTGCAATGGCAACGGCAGAAGCATTTCCGGAAAAAACAGAAGCTCTCGTTCTCATCGCGCCCGATGGAATTAAAACCAGTTTTTGGTATAGCATTGCTACCTATCCTTTTCTGTTCCGAAAATTATTCAAGAGTATGATTACAAAACCCGGTCGATTTAATGCTATAGCAAATACAATTCAATCGATTGGCTTGGTTGATAAGGGGCTCATTCGGTTTGCAGAGCACCAGATGAACACACAGGAGAAACGAAATCAAGTCTATTACTCCTGGGTCGTTTTCAGACGATTGACTTTTGATTTAAACAAGCTGGCAAAACTCCTGAATGACCATCGCATTCCGGTAACTATGGTGACGGGTCGATACGATAAAGTTATTCTGACTAAGAACATGAATGGTCTTGTTGAAAAACTGAATAATCCACAGGTGGAAGTTCTGGAGTCAGGGCATAATGGTCTGGTGGTTTCCGAAGCTTTAGCGAACATCATTATTAGACAAGCAAGTCGAGGATAATCCGCTGACTTTCTGGCTTAACTTCGTAGTTGCCTTGTCATGCTTATCCTTCGGATTAGCTCCATGTTAGCTTCGAGATAGCTTCGGTGTCAGTATATCAGCCGTCCTTTTTAGCGGTGCCACGACTAGAAGTTGTGGCACCACTATCTAAGTAGAGAAATCGCGCAGAAAAATGATAGAACATCGACAATACCTGTTATTTTTGCGCATCCTTTAATTAGTCATTCTCTCCATGATTTTATTCTTCCGTTCAAAGGCCAATATTGTTTACGCAATTGGCATGGAACAGCCTTTTCAAAATTCTGAAATTCAGCAACTTAAGTGGCTTCTTGGTGATGCTGAACCGCTGGCTGAAAAGCAGCTTACCGGTTACTTTATCGGTCCTCGAAAAGAAATGATTACACCCTGGAGCACCAACGCGGTAGAGATTACCCAAACCATGGGCATAAAGGGTATCAATCGAATTGAAGAATTTAAGGAAGTAGAGCATGCTGATGTGAAGCATGACCGGATGCTGGAACTTTTGTACCGTACTTTATATCAGGATCTATTCACGATTCACCATACACCAGAGGCTATCATTGAAATTGATGACATCGCAGGGTATAGTAAGAAAGAAGGATTGGCTTTAGCCAAAGAAGAAATTGACTACCTCGAAAATGTAAGCAAACAACTCGGCCGCAAACTTACCGATAGTGAGGTGTTTGGCTTCTCGCAAGTAAACTCTGAGCATTGCCGACATAAGATTTTCAACGGCACATTTATTATAGATGATAACCAAAAAGAGTTCACCCTTTTTCAACTCATCAAACAAACATCGAAAGCCAATCCGAATTATATCGTTTCGGCTTACAAAGACAACGTAGCCTTTATAAAAGGTCCACGCGTTGAACAGTTTGCTCCGGGTCGTCAGGACATTCCGGATTATTTTGTTGTGAGCGATTATGATTCTGTTATTTCATTGAAAGCAGAGACACATAATTTTCCAACTACTGTTGAACCCTTCAATGGTGCTGCAACAGGATCAGGTGGTGAGATCCGCGATCGATTAGCAGGAGGAAAAGGATCATTACCTCTTGCTGGAACTGCTGTCTACATGACGTCTTATCCACGCTTGGAAAATGGCAGACCATGGGAGAAAAAATTTGAAGCCCGGAAGTGGCTTTATCAAACACCAGCAGAAATTCTTATCAAAGCATCTGACGGAGCAAGTGATTTCGGAAATAAATTCGGACAACCACTCATCTGCGGAAGTGTACTCACCTTTGAATACATTGGAGAGAAGAAATATGGCTTCGATAAAGTGATTATGCAAGCCGGTGGTATCGGTTTCGGAAAAGAGAAAGACAGCAAGAAAGACGCCTTACAAAAAGGAGATAAAATCGTTTTGCTCGGTGGCGATAACTATCGCATCGGTATGGGTGGTGGAGCGGTGTCTTCTGTTGCTACAGGAGAATATGGAAATGCCATTGAGCTCAATGCCATTCAACGTTCCAATCCTGAAATGCAAAAGCGTGTGATGAATGCCATTCGCGCGATGGTGGAAGCCGATGAAAATCCAATTGCATTAATTCACGATCACGGAGCGGGTGGACATTTAAATTGCTTCTCTGAATTATTAGAAGAGACAGGAGGCGAAATTCATATTGATAAACTTCCTGTAGGCGATCCTACCCTGTCGGATAAAGAAATCATCAGCAACGAATCACAAGAACGCATTGGCATTGCTATGCACGAAAAGTATCTCGATAAATTGGTGAAGGTTGCAGAACGTGAACGCGCGCCCATTTATGTTGTTGGTGAAGCAACAGGCGATCAAAAATTTGTATTCAGCAAAGCGGGTCAAAAACAACAACCTGTTGATCTTAAAGTAAAAGACCTGTTAGGATCCTCCCCCATCACCATTCTTAACGATAAGAAAAAAGCTTCATCATTTGAAAGTCTTCAATACGATCAAACTAAAATTCAGCAATACTTAGAACAGGTTCTTCAACTCGAAGGTGTTGCGTGTAAAGATTGGTTGACCAATAAAGTTGATCGTTCGGTGACGGGTAAAGTTGCAACACAACAAACGTGTGGACCAATTCAACTTCCATTGAACAACGTTGCTGTAATGACAATGGATTTTCTAAGCAACAAAGGTATTGCAACAGCTATTGGTCATGCTCCTGGCCCTGCTTTAGTGAATGCCGTTGCCGGAAGTAAACTCGCTATCGCAGAAGCACTTACTAATCTTATCTGGGCACCACTCACTCATGGATTAAAAGGTGTATCACTCAGTGCGAACTGGATGTGGCCTGCGAAAAATGCTGGTGAAGATGCGCGACTTTATGAAGCCGTTGAGGCAGTAAGTGATTTTGCCATCAAACTGGGTATCAATATACCTACGGGAAAAGATTCACTTTCGATGACACAAAAATATCCTCAGGGAGATGTTGTGTTTGCTCCGGGCACGGTTATTATTTCAGCTGTTGGCGAAGTAAGTGATATCAGAAAAACAGTTTCACCTGGTCTTCAACCCGTAGAAGGATCAAAACTTCTCTACATTAATTTATCGAAGGATGAGTTCTCGTTAGGCGGAAGCAGCTTCGCTCAAATACTAAATGCTTTAGGTTCTGAAACACCAACGATAAAAGACGAAGCTTACTTTGCAAAAGCGTTTACGGCAATACAAGAACTCATCAATCAAAGAGCAATACTTGCCGGTCATGATATTTCAGGTGGTGGATTAATCACAGCACTTCTGGAAATGTGTTTCTCTGTTCCAAATATTGGACTAACGCTCAATGTAAGTCAGCTTAACAGCGATTTGATCAAAGTATGTTTCAACGAAAACCCGGGTATTCTTATCCAGGTTGAAAATGAAAAAGTGATTGCTGATGTTCTTTCTAAAAATGGAATAAGTTATTTGGTGCTTGGTCATGTTACTTCAGAAAGAAGTGTTACGCTTCATCACAATAATCAGTTAATAAAACTGAACATCGATGAGCTTCGTGATGTGTGGTTTAAAACTTCGTACCTCCTCGATCGCGAACAACGCAAGCCAGCGCACGCTGAGAAGCGCCTGAACAATTACAAAAAACAGATCCTTAAATATTCATTCCAGAAAAAATTCGATGGTCAATTCGAAACGTATGGAATCGATCCAACGCGAAGAAAACCATCGGGTTTAAAAGCGGCAATCATTCGTGAGAAAGGTGTGAATGGCGATCGCGAAATGGCCTACTCGCTTTACCTCGCGGGCTTCGATGTGAAAGATGTTCACATGACCGATCTTGTTTCGGGTCGTGAAGATCTTTCAGGCGTCAACATGATTGTGTTTGTTGGAGGTTTCTCTAACTCCGATGTATTAGGCTCTGCAAAAGGTTGGGCAGGTGCATTTCTCTACAATCCAAAAGCAAAACAGGCATTGGATAATTTCTATAAACGCAGCGACACCTTAAGTCTTGGTGTATGTAATGGATGTCAGTTGATGATGGAATTAGGATTGGTCTATCCGGAATGGAAAGATCATCCGAAGATGAAGCATAATGGATCCGGTAAATTTGAATCTACTTTTATCAATGTAACCATACCACAAAATAATTCGGTGTTGCTTCAATCCATGGAAGGAAGTCGACTGGGTGTGTGGGTCGCACACGGTGAAGGAAAGTTCAGTCTGCCGGAAGATAAATCTCTATTTAGTATTGCAGCAGAATTTTCTTATCCTGAATATCCAGGCAATCCTAATGACTCTGATTTTTCAGTAGCTGCTCTTTACTCCAAAGATGGAAGACATTTAGCCATCATGCCACACATTGAAAGATCGCTTTTTCCATGGAATTGGGCATATTATCCGTCTGAAAGAAAGAATGACAAAGTATCTCCGTGGATCGAACCGTTTGTAAACGCACGCGAGTGGATAAAGAAACATATGTAATCCGTTAACAAAACCATAAACCGGGTTGTTGTACTGTCGTTCTTTTACTCGTATATTCATCTCTTCAAATGACCCGGTTTATGAAGAAAGTTTACATTGCCCTTCTTTCTCTGATTTTGTTTGCTTCTTGTCTTGGCTACAAAGAACTTCCCGTTGAGTACGACTACAGCTACAAGGGTAATTTTAAAAAATATCGAACCTTTGATATTATGAGATCAGCGGGGACCGCTGATTCAACAATGACAAATGAAGTGATCGAAAAATCGATCATTGCCCGTATGAAATTCCTGGGCTATAAGTACTCCAGCCATAAGCCCCATTTAATTATTGGTTTTAAAATGTTTAACGATAGTTTAAAATTTAATGGCTACACCCAACCGGATATAGAAGAGTGGGTAAAAAATCAAAATGAAAACATCGACTACGATCCTAAAAAATTCAATTTAAGTACAGGAACATTATTGATTCAATTTTACGACAGGCGCCAAAACAGGTCCATTTGGCAAGGGTATGCAACCACTATGTATGGAACAATCGATTTCAACAATAGCCGCCACCTGCGCAATGCTGTAATCTCCATCCTGGATAAGTATCGATTCTGGGCAGAGGGCTTTATGGATAATTCTACCGCCACGGCTGAGGAAAAAGACCTCTAAAAAGTATTCCCTCATTTTACCATTTCCGAAAAATAATTTTACCTTTGCAATCCCAAAATAAGGGTTTTGGTACTGTCCGATGGTGTAACTGGCAACACGCCTGATTTTGATTCAGGAAAGTCCAGGTTCGAGCCCTGGTCGGACAACTGACTTTGGAATCCCGCTGCTAGCGGGATTCTTTGTTAAATTGTTAACCGTTAATCGTGCTTATCTAGGTAGCGATTAACACTTTAAGCCGATAACGGATAACGTAAAAGACATGGCAGTTAAAATTTTCAGTGGAAGATCAACCACCTATCTGGCAGAGAAAATTGCCAATGAATATGGTGAGACTTTAGGAAAGGTGGACTACCAGCAATTCAGTGATGGAGAAATGTCTCCATTCTTAACTGAATCTGTTCGAGGTCATGAGGTCTTTATCATTCAATCCACTTTTCCACCTTCTGATAATTTAATGGAATTACTGCTCATGGTTGACGCTGCTTTACGAGCAAGCGCATCCAGTGTGAATGTAGTTATTCCTTATTTCGGTTACGCCCGTCAGGATAGAAAAGACAAGCCCCGGGTTTCCATTGCAGCCAAGTTAATTGCCAATCTTATCTCTGCAGCGGGCGCATCGCGTATCATGGCGTGCGACTTACATGCCGATCAAATTCAAGGATTCTTTGATATACCAGTCGATCACTTAGATGGCGCTTACATATTTGTTCCATACCTAAAATCGCTCGGGCTAGATAACAACATTATGTTTGCCTCACCTGACGTTGGTGGAATAAAACGAGCAAGAAGCTTTGCGAAATTTTTCAATGCTGATTTAGCAGTTTGCGATAAGCACAGAAAAGAAGCAAACAAAGTTGACTCAATGCGTTTGATTGGGGAGGTTGAAGGCAAAGATGTAGTACTGGTAGATGACTTAGTCGATACGGCTGGCACGATTTGCAAAGCGGCTTCACTGCTCAAAGAAAAAGGAGCTAAATCGGTTAGAGCAGTCTGTACCCATGGCGTATTATCAGGTAAGGCTTACGAAAACATTGAAGCTTCCCTGTTAGAAGAGTTGGTGGTATCGGATACTATTCCACTGAAACAACAAAGCAGCAAGATCAAAGTTCTTTCTGTTTCCAATCTCTTCGCAAAAGCGATCCGAAAGATTCACGATAATGAATCGATCAGCTCACTCTTTATTAAACTGTAAACTTTTAAACTAAACAATAAACAAAAACAATTATGAAAACCATTGAGATTATAGGGTATAGACGAGCAAATCTCGGTAAGGTGGAGTCTCAGAAATTAAGAGACGAAGGATCCGTACCGTGCGTTTTATACGGAGGTAATGAACAAATTCACTTTCATTCACCTATGGTATTGTTCCGCGAATTGGTATACACCAATGAAGCACACTTTGTTCACTTCAATATTGAAGGTGAAGAAGGACAAGCCATCCTTCAGGAAGTTCAATTTCACCCGGTAAGTGAAGTGATTCTTCATGCCGATTTTCTTCGCATCAGCGATGATCGCAAAATTAAAATGAGCATCCCTGCACGTTTGGTTGGTCAAGCTCCCGGAGTTGCAAAAGGTGGTGCTTTGGTAAGCAAAAGATCAGCATTGAAAGTGTATGGCTTTCCAAAAGACATGCCTGATCACATTGATGTTGATGTATCTACACTTGATTTTCACCATGCTGTAAAAGTTGGTGATATCAAAATTGCAAATCTTGAATTATTAGATCCAAAACAAGCTTCTGTTGCTGTGGTTGAAGTACCACGCTCTGCTAAGTTAGCTGAAGAAACTGCTGCCGCTGCTCCTGCTGAAGGTGCTGCTGCCGCTGCTACTCCTGCTGCTGGCGCTGCTGCTCCTGCCGCTGCGGCCGGTGCGAAGAAAGCTG
>JBDTTT010000086.1:0-23887 GCA_039930485.1 Chryseolinea sp. | reverse complement strand
CCTTGAATCAATTGGCATGGTCTGCCTCCAATGCTGATTTGAAAATGATTTTCATAGCAGGCAACGAACCCTTTACGCAAGGAGGTGTGTCGTATGAGGTAGCCAGCGGTGCGGCAAAGCAAAAGGGAGTTGTGGTGAATATCATTTACTGCGGTGATTCTAATGACGGCATGACGTTGGACTGGAAGCGTGGCGCGACATTAACAGGTGGAACATTTATGAGCATCGAACAAAACAGCACGACTGTTTATGTGCCAACACCATATGATGATCAGATTGCTGCGTTGAACGATAAACTTAACGCGACCTATGTTTACTATGGAGCGTCAGGTGAGTCCAGGAAGGAACAGCAAATTGTACAAGATAAAAATGCCACGAGTTATGGATTGGCCAATATGGCGGAGCGCAGTTTCTGCAAGAGTTCAAGTGCCTATAAGAACGCCAATTGGATCTGGTGGATGCAGCAAAAGAAAATGAAAAAATAATTACGGAAACTAAGACAGACGATCTTCCCACAGAAATGCGCACCATGAGCATGGAGCAGCGCAAGGCATACATCAAGAAGAAATCCGAAGAGCGTACAAAGATTCAGGTCGAGATACAATCGCTGAATACAAAGCGACTGGAATATATTTCTAAAAACACTCCACAAAACATCAAAGATAAAATGTTAGACGCATCCATGATGAAGGAGATTAAAGAACAGGGGAGTGCAAAGAATTTGACCTGGAAAAAAGGTTGTTAGTCTAATGACAAAACTACAATGGATGAATATCTTAATTCTGGATGCGTGTCGAACCAATCCTTTTCCCAGCAGACTGCGCACGGTGGAAGGTGGGTTGATTGAAATGAAAAAGGCAAAAGGTTCTTTCATTGCATACGCCACGGCACCGGGTTCAACAGCCATGGATGGGACAGATAAAAACGGACTTTACACGCAAGAACTGATGAAGGCCATTGAAGTTCCCGGCTTATCAATTGAACAAGTCTTTAAGGAAGTGAGATCAAATGTGTTGAGGCTTTCAGATGGAAAACAAAATACATGGGATGTTTCGAATATTACGGGCGATTTCTATTTTAACCTACAGGAGACAGCAGAGGAGCAGGTTAGTATTGCCCAGGAGAAATGAGCCATTAATTATGGAGGTTTAATCCTAAAATGAATTTACGAAATGTGTAAACGTACTCCAGAACTAGACAGAGATTGAATACTCCGAATTTTTGGAAACAATATTTGGAGGTATATGAACATCAACTCGATCGGGCTCGGTATTTGCCGCGTAATGCCCTTACGCCTAATCCTTTTTTGCTGGTATTCTTATTTTGTATTTTTTCCCTTCTTTTAGTACAAGTTTGTAGTCGGTGTTTTGAATCCAGGGATTATGCTCTTTTAATGTTTGGTAACTGACTCCCAACGATTTTGCGAACTGAGGTAGATTTTGAATGGATTCGTCTATTAAAATAGTTTTATACCCAACCGGCTGGTAATAATCAGAAGGGGACAGGCCATAGCCGTATTTTTCCGGAGCTTCAATAATCAATTTCAGGGCGAGAATCCGAAATACATACCGCGCTGTTTCTTCGTTGAGGTAAAGCTGGTAGTAGTTATCAGTGCCTTGACCATTTATCGCATTTTCAATTCCTTTCGATCCTCTATTAAAAGCAGCAGCTGCTAATGTCCACGAACCAAATTTTTTTTGTGACCGTTTCAAAAACTCGGATGCAGCCCGGGTAGATTTTTCAGCATCTCTTCTTTCATCAACATAATCCGAAATCTCAAGACCATATTCCTGGGCGGTACTTACCATAAAGTGCCAAAATCCTGTAGCTCCTGCGCTTGAGCGAGACATCGGATCCAATTCACTCTCAATAACGGCCAGGTAAAAGAAGTCTTGGGGTACCGTTGCGCTATCGAGTATGGCTTGAAGGTAAGATTTCCATCGTCCACTTTCTTTTAATATGAGAATAGTGGAAGCGTGCTTGTACATATTAATAATAAGTTCCTTTTCAAGTCTTTCTTTTATATACGGATCATCCAACGGAACAGGCTCACCGCAAAAAGTCATTTTGCCTGGGATTTGCGGCAAAACTATTTGGCCGTTTACGGGTTGAGTAAAAAAAAATAATACAAAGACGATAACTGAAAATAATACTTTGGATATCTTATTTAGATCGTGCATACAGTAATGGATTGGATAAATTTGAATCTATCGTTGAAAAGGGATTTAATTAAGAGTTCCTTTTAGCAAAAAGGAAGTTAGTCAATTGATTTGAAATCTAGTGAGGCCGAAGCTTTTCAATAACTTTCGTGCTGACCCAATAAATGGCAGACTCCTTATTATTTCGTTGAGTATAAAAAAGGAATTTACCATCAGCGCTTATAAAAGGTCTGTACGTTCTATTGATTTTAGAATTGATCTTGTCCCCGAGGTTAATAGGAACTGACCACTCTTGATTTTTATTTCGGAAGGAAACAAAAAGTTCGATTCGGATGAGTCTTGCTGTTGAATCATTGTACACCAGATTGTTTTCGTTTACCATCTTTTCAAATACCATATACGAACCATCCGGAGATAGATAAGGAGCAGCATCATCCAATGGTGAATTCAACTGATGCAGGTTGGTGACTACATCCTTTCCATGCTGTTTCTTATATTGATAGATGTCAAAGGTCCCGCCAACAAAATCATCTCTTTTTCCTGTGAAATAAATCGTGCTGTCCTTATCGATGAAAATGTCAAAGTCGAGACCCTCCGTATTCACCGCTATATTCAGGCGTTCAGGCTTCATAGCGTATCCGGAAGGCAATAGATCCAGCGCGTAAAGGTCCGTGTTAGGCCACGCAGTAGATATCATGCTAAAAATGATCTGCTTAGAATCAAGGGAGAAAATAGGATTGAATGGAACCTGGTCACTCCCGATATACTTCAACAAAGTCTTGTCCAGCCAGCGATTGCCAATACGCCTTGAATAGACCATACCATACTTGCTCCAGATGGAATCAGCCCAAACGTAAACGAGGTGATTGCCATCTGGTGAGAACACAAGACATTGATTGGTCTGGCCATTCGTTGAAATAAAATCAGGTGAGAATTTCAGGGGTTGAGTACTTGGTTGTGGCATACCGAGGTAATCACCCGAGTAATGCGTGAAGTTTGTGTTTAGCTGATTTTGACCGCATACCACCACCGGTGACATGAGCAATGGAACGATGAATAATAGTTTAATGAGTAATTTCATTACCGACTGTTTGTGGTCTCGAAAAGTGTGTGGACCTTTTTCATTTGCATTACGAAATTAAATAGGTTGTTATGGTCTTTTAAAATTGTCAGCGCTTTTAGTGTAGTACTAAAATAGGTTTACAAAATCTGGAAACCTATTTCAGGACTAGACAGTAATCGGCATCACTAAAGTGGTAGCACATAAAAGGGAATGTTTGCCGTAGCTACATTTTCTTTGTCGTATACGTAAACAAAAATCCGGTAGGTTCCTTCAGAATCTGGACTAGTGTAGGGAATTCTGTCGGGCTCGCCCTTTAAAGTCTGTGTTGACACTAACTGAGGGCGAATTTCATTATCACCACCAACAATATTGGTGTACTCGCCTTCGCGATAGACTTCGATCTTGGTTCGGAGTGAGTCTCCATCCGGATCTTTGGCTATAAGCGTAAGGTTATAAAGCGAACGTTGTCTTAGGTGTACCGCGTTTGGATTCTTTTCGTCTTCTATTTCGAATTTGTTTATTCGGGGTGCATAGTTTTTCGGCTTGCTTCCTTGCCAGAAATAGCGCAGCACCTCGAACGCTTGAGTTTTGTAATGATCGTCAAGAAAAAGGCTGAACATCGTGTGTGTTCGTTCTTGTTTTTGTCCCCAGTAAAAGACAAATCCTCCCAGGCAATTCGCACTATCGCGTTTTATTGCGATGTAGTAGTTGTGTGCCATCACATCTGCTTTCATGGTGCTGCTGGGTTCAACTGGAGCACCCCAACTTGTGCTTTGCATTTCATGCCAATAAACGGGTCCTGTCCATTCGGTGATGAGGTACGGCCCATCCCAGCCCCATAGCAGGTTTCTCGTTTCACGTTTGAGCACGTAATTCATATGATGCGCGTTGAAGGATATAAAGTCGATGTCGTTGCAGAGGTATTTTACCTGGATCAGTTGTTTGCGTTCGAACGCGGCAATATTCGTTGTCGTTGGATGATCAGGATCCAACTGATGAATTCGTTTCGAGATAGAATTGACCTCCCGCCACAAATCGTCAGCGCGGAAAAGTTTAAGGTGCATTTCGTTGCCAATTATCCAGAAGAGCAAGGAAGGTTCGTCCTTGTACGCGCTAACAATACTGTCAACCATATGACGCTGTGCATTCAGGAACAGTGTGTCCGAATAATCAGCCCCTTGAAATGGTCTGGCGAGATTCAGTGTAACGGCAACGTAAAGGCCCAATGAATCAGCCTGATCAAAAATCTCTTTTGTAAGGTATTGGTGATACACGTTAATCGTATTTCCACCAATCTCTTTAAGATAATCAAGGTGGGAGTGCCCCAACGCTCCTTTAACAAATACGTGTTTACCATTCTTGAGCAGTTGATATTGTCCGTTAATTTTAACAACCCGAACCGCTGCCTGCGTTCGGATAGACGCAGAATCATCAGCTTGTTCGCAGCCGAATTGAACAAGTCCCAGAACCAAGAGAATAGTTATGTGTTTAATCATGCTGAGGTATGATCCGGTTCAAATAAAGTTAATATTTAGGTATTAACTTTAAGATTTTCGAGTCAAGCCTTATAACAATTAATTACTGAATGCAATCGCCTTACCGACAGAGATTTGACATAATTTCTGCAAGACATGCTTCTCCTCGGGAAGAATTTTTCAAGCGGTTGCTGATTTTGAGTGGCATTTTCACCTCCCTCTATTTTCTTATATGGTTAATTAATTGGGACCATATTTCATATCTCCCACTTTACTGCCTTCTACTTTCGAGTGTTATTTACGTGCTTGGTAAATTATATCTGGAATGGTACGCTGTCTGGAAGTTCAAAAATTTGGACCTGCCGGTTCCTAAAAAAACCTGGGCGATTGATGTACTAACCACATACTGCGCAGGAGAACCAAAAGAGATGGTCATCAACACACTGAAGGCCATTCAAAACATACGATATCCACACACTACATACCTGTGCGATGAAGACGATGATCCGGAATTAAGACAATGGTGCAGCGAGCTTGGGGTAATACACGTTACACGGGATGAAAAAAAGGATGCGAAGGCCGGAAACATTAACAACACGCTAAGCAAATATGCCACGGGTGAGATATGCCTGATTCTCGATCCCGATCATGTACCTAACGAAGCGTTTCTTGACCTGCTAGTAGGGCATTTTAACGATGATAAAATTGGATTTGTACAAGCTGTTCAAGGTTATTATAATCAGGATAGTACTGTAATTGCAAGGGCTGCTGCAGAACAAACATACTTGTTTTACGGTCCGATCATGATGGGCCTTAACGCCTTGGAAACCGTTCCTGCAATTGGGGCGAATTGCCTTTTCAGGCGAGCGGCTCTTGACTCGATTAACGGCCACGCTCCCGGACTTACGGAAGACATGCACACCGCAATGCTGCTGCACGCGAAGGGCTGGAAATCCGTCTATATCCCGTCTGTACTTAATCGTGGATTGGTACCCTGGAATTTTTCAGGCTATTGCAAACAGCAAATCAAATGGTCCCGCGGAACGTTCGACCTTATGTTGCACAAGTTTCCGCGGATATTTCGCAACCTCACAATCAACCAAAAGATATACTACTTCTCTTGCGGATTTTTTTATACCTACGGTTTTAAAGTTCTAATTGATATTCTGCTTCCAATTCTTGCACTGTTCATGGTGAAGGTGCCATTGAAAGTAGACATCATTGATTTTTACAAGCACTTTATTCCGTTTTGGGTAATGGGGCAATTCATTCGACTTTATTGTCAGCGTTGGTTGATGGGAGAGAAGGAGCGAGGGCTTTATCTGTTAGGCGCTATCCTGCTCAAATCGAGTTGGTGGGTTTCCGTTGCCGGGTTTATCTATACCGTTATTGGAAAGAAAGTACCCTACATTCCAACACCTAAAGAAAATACGCCCGAGACCCCTTGGCTGATTTTGATTCCTAATTTCATTGTCATTCTTGTATCACTAAGCGCAATCCTATACGGTCTTAGAGCAGATCTCAACCCGTATTCAATTTTCATGGCGTTCTTCGCCTTATTTAATATTGCAACGCTAGGCCTGGGTTCGATGATGGCTATGCAGACCTGGATTTCAAAAATCCATAGCATATTATTTAACAGGATCAGCAAACACAGCTGGATCCGTTTGCAGTTCTATCATTTCAGAATGCAGCTTTACCGCAGGGCTGAAAATGGTATGCCGGTATTATTCTTTGTGGCGGTTGTGATCTTTATTACAGCGCAATTCTATTTCCCCAACTTTCAAGAAGTTCCGGGTACGCTAGCCAGGCACAAGGATTATGGCGGTATGAACTCATCGGGGAGATTGGTAGTGAATAACACGAAGGCAAAGGAATATAATCTCAGCCGCTTTGATATACATCAGAATGATACCATTAACGATAGTGTTATTGATTCATTAATGTTCGCTGTTGAAAATGGACGTATACCGTTCATCTATCTCCAGGACTCAGCAGTGATGCTTGATTCTGCACACCTCAGCACAACGCTGGGAGCGCTTACCCAATACATTCGCGAATATTCACCAATGATTTTCATTTCACTCAGGCGGGGTGAGGCAAGTGAAGCTGTGTATTACCAAAACATGCTTACGTTAGCTTCATCATTTGCGTCATATGGAGCAGGAGGTATTGCATGGACTTGGGACTATTCGCCCGAGCAAGACTCTGTAAATTTTATTCGAAGTACAAGTTTCGTTTCCTGGGTCTTGAGGAATGACAAAAACTTTCATACGGTTGACGCCCCGGTATTACCGGGAATTACAGCAGATCTACCTGCTATTTATTTTGCAGAAAATTCAGCGCCAATAGTTCGGGGTACGTCAGACAGTCTTGCCGTTAGCTTGGTTGTAACAAATCGTGAAGTTACCCGAAATCAGATTGCGATAGCGTCACAACACTCTACCCAACTTGTAAAATCGATACAACCGGCAAAAGCCAATCTGGCGGAATCGAATAGCTGGAATATATCAGGAAGAAAATTACGCGTTGGGTCGAAAGAAATCTTCATTAAGGGAATCGCGTATAACCCTGGTCATGACTGGCAAGACGATCGGTTCAATGTTCCCCTTACCCGGGACAAGTTGCGAGAGGATTTCAAAGCCATTAAAGCAATGGGTGCAAACACGATAAGGCGCTACAGTCCTGGAATTTCTGATTACAACATTTTTCGCGTTGCAGAAGAAACAGATGTCAATGTGTTATATGGTTTTTGGTTTGATCCCAAGATTAATTATGCTTCGGACTTCGATGCGATCAGCGACTATCGTGAGGAAGTGTTGGCGAAAGTTCGGCAGCATCGATCAAAAACCTGTATCATTGGTTGGTCAATCGGAAATGAGACTTGGGGACTGCTTAAGCACCAATATGGTGAACCCTATTTAACGCAGGTTCGAAGAAAGTATGTTGAGTTTATTGAATCGCTTGCGCAGGAAATTCATGGCATCGACCCGAGCCGTCCTGTCTTTACGATGAGTGAGCATACACCCATGCTAGTAACAGAATTGAACATGTATGAGGTAATGGCACCATCGATCGATATTTACGGTATTAACTCTTATTATGAGCAAAACCTTATTCAACTTGATTCGCTAATGCGCCAATTTTTTCCGGAAAGAAATTATCTCGTCAGCGAGTTCGGCCCTGACGGATACTGGAATAACGATTACAATTTGCTGGATGCGAAAGGGCGATTGATTGAACCTACTGCCTATGAGAAGGCCCATCTTTATGAGTCTAACTGGCGAAGGTTTGTTGAGGCTGCATCAGATAAAAACCTGGGTGGTGTTGCCTTCTGCTGGCAGGATCGTTTTGAGGGATCGTCAACATGGTTTGGACTAACCGATATTCATGGGTATAAGAAACCATCGTATTATGCGCTGACAGAAGTATGGACAGGCACCAAGCATCGCTTCGCGTTACCAAACATTTTAATTTCACCGAACGATAAAGAATCGGTTCCTGGGCTGCATAGATTTTATGCCACTTCACCCAGCGGAAATCGCATGTACGGCTTTAAGTTTAAATGGATTGTATACGATAATACTACTTTTGAGAAACAGTTTGAGACGTCATTTTCCAATAAGAATTATGCTGAGTTGCCTACCCGTTTGCTGATAAAAACAAATCGCCTCTATCTTTATGTTACCGATCTTTCGGGAGATGTAGTGACGGCCAGTATTAATTTTTGATCCAATGAAATACACTTTTATTTTTCTACTTCGGTATTGGCTTCTGGTTTTGGTAATTCCGGCCATAGGTATTCCGGGATATTCTTTTTTTTCTAATTTTTCGGAAATTAGCGATTTCACATTCTCGCAGATCAGCTACGAGGTTGGTCGGTATCTCTTGCCCGGTATTTTGATCTTTGTTGCAGTAAGTCTGATGTTGGCTGTTGTGTATATTTTTGCGAGCCTCATTTTTATCCACCAAATGATTAAACACTTCCAATTCTGGAGTTTTAAAGTTGCTTTTATCATCATTAGCATTTTTTTCCTAGCCACACCTTTTTCTGTTTGGCATCTGGTTCATGGCCCCGTCAACTTGCCTTTCCGGACGTTTGTCTTTCCTGTGTATATGGTATCCAGTATTTTTTGGGCTATTGCAGTGGTAAATAGAAAGGAATATGAGTCATTGAAGATTCGGACCGTGTAGAGAATGTGTTACGAAACAAACCACGTAGTTCATCATCTGTTGTCAATTGTCTAAACGAGACTGGATAAAACGCACTTGCGAAATCGAAGAAAGTGATTTGAAAAGAGTTGCCAATAAATACATTTTCATTCTCCGCAGCGTGTCCCGCCTCGGGGACTCTGTCGGAATCACCGAATAAAATCATTCGATTCATAATCGATAGCCGTAATTGAATAGGAGTGTCAGAGGTGCAATACCAAACTGTCTCCGAGGCGGGAGACTACTCTGCGGAGAAATAAGGATGAAACTCTGTCGCGGAATTCGTAAGCGTTTTCCTGATTTACAAGAATCAGGAATATCCTGAATGATTCAGTCTATCCATTTGCCAACTTTGGGTTGCCAAATATCTTTACAGTATTTGGTTGCTATTTATAACCAGAAAAATAAAGTATCAGAATTATGAATTTCGAACAATGGAAACTGCGAAGAGAACTTGAAGAGCAAACCGAATTCATTTCGTATAGCTCAAAGATAAAATCAATTACCTCCTTTTGTCTTGTCTTCTGTGGCGCGAGTGTATTTGTCTTGATGGTTGCGATCGTCACTTTCATGGCTTTAAAACGTTAAAATACTGAGATGGGTCTTTTATTCTCCGCAGCGTTTCCCGCCTCGGGGACTCTGTCGGAACCACCGAATAAAATCATTCGATTCATAATCGATAGCCGTAATTGAATAGGAGTGTCAGAGGTGCAATACCAAACTGTCTCCGAGGCGGGTGACTACTCTGCGGAGAAATAATGGCATATAATCAATACCTTCGAAATTTAATATTCAATTAAAGTATGGCAACACTTGCCCTTGTACGACACGGCCAGTCGGAATACAATTTCCAAAACCGGTTTACCGGGCAACTTGATGTTCAATTAACAGAGACCGGAAAGCAAGAGGCGGTAAAGGCGGCCACCATTTTACAACAGAGTAATATTCAGTTTTCTGATGCATTCACCTCTGGCCTGAAGCGGGCACAGGAAACTCTGAAGATTATCTTAACATTGATCGATCCTGAAAACAAAATACCCGTAGTGACTCATGCCGCATTGAATGAAAGAAATTATGGTATGCTGCAAGGTCTTGATAAAAAAGAAACAGCTTCCCTGTATTCGGAACAGCAGGTCAATGAATGGAGGCGTGGATTTCTCTCGCGACCTCCTGGAGGTGAAAGCCTCGAAGATACTTTTAAGCGCGTGATCCCTTACTTCAATTCAAGCATCAGACCTGGATTACAATCTCAACGTAATGTATTGGTGGTGGCACACGGTAATAGTTTGCGCGCGCTGATGATGTACCTGGAAAATATAAGCCCACTGGAAATTGAACACGTGGAAATTGCAACCGGTGTACCGAAACTATATGAGCTAACCAATGAAAAACTGCTTGCATTAAGTATTCAATAGATACTTCCCATGATGTTGAGGGAAGGTTCAAAATCCTTCCTCCAAATCAGAGTCATTAATTCTCAGAAGAGTGCCCGAGGCGGGGAACTCTTCTGACGGAACCACTGAAAAAATCAACAGTAATATCAACTGTAATTGAATAGCAGTGTCAGACGTGCAATACCAACCTATGACGGTCTCTCACGTTGCTGGCATTTCGAAATACTCAAGGCCAGAGCATAAACTCCATCATCGGCAATGGCAAACGTTTCATGGCGTATGAGTTGGTAAAGCGACTGAGGGACACTGGTAGGAAGGATGTATTGAAGCTCTTATCATCATACGTAAATACAACAGAAAAACAAAGAGGAAAACTGCATGAGGTATTTGAACCTTCGTTTGATTGGAAAGAATGTGATAGTCAAAAGTTAATAGAGCAAAAATTGGACTACATACATGAAAATCCATGCAGAGGAAATTGGGAACTCGTGAAGCAACCTGAAGATTATGTTCATAGTTCGGCTGGGTATTATGCAACAGGAAAACAAGACCGCTATGAAGTAACAAGTTATATGGAGTTGGAAGATGTAGATTTCACGAAGCCGTTGTTAGAGTAGTGTAGCGATACAGCGTGGTGAGCCGTCAGAGCCCCAGAGGCTGGAGACTCTGCGGAGAAAAAAAGGATATCGCAATAGTAAGCAGCATCTTTTCGTCTACCCCTCATTTTCAGACCGTCATATTTCTGCGAGAACGAATTTGCCAAACAAAATTTCCCCCAATGACCGTTTCTTGATTAAAATTTCAATAAAGCAGGTTCGAAATCAAAAACAATTTTAGAAAATAGAAGTATTGAAAAAATGATCTTAGGTTGATAAAAAATAGATAGACCATGAAGGATTTATTTGAACTGGATTCGGAGATCACGTATCTCAATTGTGCGAACATGTCACCCTTATTAAAATCGGTAAGAGAGGCGGCACAGACTGGAATAGAAAATCGCGCACATCCCTGGAAGTTAACCGGTCAAAGCTGGTTTACGGATTCGGAGATTCTTCGCCAGTATGCAGCCACGATTTATCAGACGAATGCAGACAATGTTAGTCTAGTACCTTCAGCAAGTTATGGACTGGCTATTGCGGCAAAGAATATTAAACTAAAATCCGGAAAAGAGATTATCGTTCTGGAAAAACAATTTCCTTCCAACGTTTATGTGTGGGAGAATCTGGCGAAGCAATTCGACCTTAAATTGTTTGCAGTTAAAAAGGAGAAAGAAAAATCATATACAGAAAGTATTCTGGAAGCGATTACAGATAAGACAGGTGTTGTCGCCATTCCCAATTGTCATTGGATGGATGGCGCATGGATTGATCTGGAACGAGTAAGTAAAAAAGCAAAATCAGTAAACGCATTTCTTATTCTTGACCTCAGCCAATCGTTAGGTGCTCTGCCCATTAACATCGAGAAGATTGATCCTGACTATGCAGTAGCGGTAGGATACAAGTGGTTGATGGGACCTTATAGCCTCGGATATCAATACATTGCATCGCGCTGGCACGAAGCATGGGAACCGTTGGAATACTCGTGGATGGTTCGTGATAAGAGTGAAGACTTCACTTCATTAACGCTCTACACTTCAGTGTTTAGAGCAGGCGCACGTAAATTTGATATGGGAGAGTTCTCACAATTCAACACGATGCCCATGTCCATTGCCGCATTGAAGCAGGTCACCTTGTGGGGTATCGACAAAATTCAATCTCACACCAGAAGTTTAACCGACATCATTAAAAAGTACAATGTATCCAAAGGTGTTGAAGCGGGAGAAAATGCCGGACATATGATCAGCATTCCATTTGGAGATCGCGATGCGGATAAGGTAAAGAAGAGGTTGGCTGAAAAGAAGATCATCGTGAGCTATCGAGAAAACCTGATGCGTATTTCACCTAACGTTTATAATTCGAAGCAGGATATTGATAGGCTAATTGGATGTTTGGATTAGGTCTCTGGTTTTTCCCACCATCACAGTCCCTTGCCTCAAAGACTCGTTCTTTCTGCATTTCATAGGGAGCCGTGAACCTTTTATTCTCCGCAGAGTCTCCCGCCTCGGGGACTCTGTCGGAACCACCGAATAAAATCGTTAGATTCATAGCCGATAGCTGAATTTTAATGTGAGTGTCAGGCGTGCAATACCAAACTATGATGGTCTCTATTTTATCACGCTAACATGCGCGCGCTATGTTATTATGCCTAATCATATTCACCCGTTGCTGGCATTTCGAAATAATCAAGGCCAGAGCATAAACTCTATAATCGGCAATGGCAAACGTTTCATGGTGTATGAGTTGGTAAAGCGACTGAAGGACACTGGTAGGGATGATGTATTGATGCAGTTATCATCGTACGTAAACACAACAGAAAAACAAAGAGGAAAACTGCATGAGGTATTTGAACCTTCGTTTGATTGGAAAGAATGTGATAGTCAAAAGTTAATAGAGCAAAAATTGGACTACATACATGAAAATCCATGCAGAGGAAATTGGGAACTCGTGAAGCAACCTGAAGATTACGCTCATAGTTCGGCTGGGTATTATGCAACAGGGAAACAAGGCCGCTATGAAGTAACAAGTTATATGGAGTTAGAAGATATGGATTTAATAAGCCGTTGTTAGAGTAGTGTAGCGATACAGCGCGGTGAGCCGTCAGAGTCCCAGAGACTGGAGACTCTGCGGAGAAAAAAATCAATTACCTCAATCATTATTTCGGTGCTTGGTTTAGTAACATCCAATAAAGTCCCAGACCAGAAACTGCCATCACGAAGTTGTCGAAACCGACCGGTTTTACTATGTAGCTATTTGCTCCAAGCTTATAACATTTTTGTATATCAGGGTCTTCCGCAGATGAGGTGAGTATTACTACTGGAATCATGCTTGTCCGTTCATCCGATTTGACTCTTTTCAAAACGCCCATTCCGTCAACCCTGGGCATTTTTAAATCCAGCAAGATCAATTTTGGATTAACAATTGTTCTCCCTGCGAAGGATCCAGTACCAAAAATAAAATCAAGAGCATCGGCTCCATCTTCCATGTGTATTAAGTGGTTTGCAATGTGGTTTTTACGGAGTGCCCGAATTGTCATTTCCGCATCGGTTAGATTGTCTTCTACCAGGAGAATCTCTATTGCTGTGTTTTCCATTGTTTTCAATTTTGTTTGTTAATGGGAAGAGAAAAGAAAAACGTAGCCCCTTCTCCAAGTTTTGCATCTGCCCATATTTTACCTCCATGCTTGTTGACAATGCGATGTGCAATGGCCAAGCCTACTCCGGTACCATCGAATTCATTAGCCTTGTGAAGCCGCTGAAAAACTCCAAATAATTTATCCGCATATTGCATATCAAACCCTACTCCATTATCCTTCACAGAATAGATGATCTCTGCATCATTTACTTTTGATTTAACTTCAATTAAAGGATATTCTGTTTTCGAGGAATATTTTATAGCATTAGAAAGTAAATTAACAAATACCTGGTTGATCAGGGACTGGTCTGCCAGTACGGGTTGAAGACTTCCAATTTTTACTTTCGCTTTATGGTTAAGAGAGTTGCTGATTTCATGAAATACATTTTCTGCAAGTTCTTTCATATTCACTGTCGTTTTCTGCAAGTCTTTTTTCCCCAGGTGAGAGAACGCCAAAAGGTCGTCTATCAGGGCACCCATCTTCTTAGCATTATGTTGAATTGTGGTAAGAAATCGTTTTCCTTCAGCGCCAAGAACATTGAGAAATTCCTCCTCCAGCATCTTAGAATATCCGTCAATTGCTCTTAAAGGCGAGCGTAAATCGTGGGACACTGAATATGTGAATGATTCCATTTCCTTATTTGCTGCTTCCAACTGCTGAAGGTTCGCTCCCAAATCAATATTTAATTGACTTATCTTTTGCTCAGCCTTTTTTCTATCCGTTAGGTCATAGGAAAAGGTAATCACAAATTGCTTATCCATCATGGTGAAGTTGTCGATCGAAAATAGCACAGGAAATTCTGTTCCTGATTTATTGCGCACCATGATTTCTCTGTTGTGGAACGTCTCACCCTGCATCAATTGTTCTAATATTTGTTTTCGTACATCGCCTGAAACCATATTTAATTCTACTGCTGTATGGCCAATTACTTCCTCTTGTTTGAAACCGTACATTTTCAAAAGGCTCTTATTAACATCGATCATAATACCTGATGGAAGCATACTTATGGAAATCCCTACCAGGTTTGCATCGAAAATCTTAGAAAACTTTTCCTCACTTTCTTTTACATGCTTGATATTGATCTCAAGCTCTTTGTTAACCCTTGTTAATTCTTCAGTGCGCTTCATCACTTTGGTTTCAAGTTTTTTATTAAAATCTTCAATTTCCAGTTGCGCTTTTTTGCGGTCATTAATTTCTCTGAAGAAAGCAAGTATCCGTTCTTCGCCTGCTATGTTTGCACGTTTCAAATTCACTTCAAACCAATTATGTGACCCATTTTTATTTTTGCCCAACCATTCGAAGTGCTGCGCTTGTCCTATCGCGGCTTTTTGGATGTAGCCAATGGCGTGCTGAAAAGTGTAATCAGGATGGCCATTAATAAATTCCTGCGGATCAATAGTCAGCAATTCTTCTTTAGAATATCCCGTTATTTCAGTAGCTCTGTGGTTCGCCTGGATCACTTTTCCTGTTCCAATTTCATGAACATAGATGGCATCAGTCGCTTTATCAAATATTTCACGATAATTGGCTTCAGCCTTCTGTAATAGTGCTGTCCTATCTGCAACGCGCTGTTCGAGCACTGCGTTCAACTGTTTTATTTCTTCTTCCGCTTTTTTTTCCTTGGTAATATCCCGGATAAAACCAATGAAAAAGTATCTGTCCTTTAAAATTATTGGTGAAATACTCAGGGCAACATCAAACTCAGTATTGTTTTTTTGCAAGGCTTGTATTTCAATGGTCGTATTAAGCACAGAGCCTTCTCCTGTGGATAAAAAATGATTTAACCCTTTTTGATGTGCCTCCCTATATCTATGAGGAACGATAGTTTCACTTAGCAGCTTACCAATTACTTCTTCTGCCTTCCATCCAAAAAGCATTTCAGCTTTAGTATTCCACCTCAGAATTACTCCTTTAGGGTCAATTACAATAACAGCGTCAGGAGCAGTTTTAAACATAGTTTGTATTTGCTCTTCATTTTCTACGGCATGTTTTTCCGATTTTACCCTTGCAGCAAGGTTAGACCGGACAGTGAAAAAGACAACAGTTAATAGAATCACCACACTTGCAAGAAGCGTACGAAAAGCATTATTGAAATCTGCATTGCTTTTTGAGTTTAACTTCTGCTTCTGAATCAGTGAATCGTTTTCGTCTCTCTGCAAAGAGGTGATTAACCCCCTTATCTTATCCGTGATGAAATTTCCTTTTCTGGTCATGACAAGTTGATAAGCTGCCTCAAACCCGTTTTCATTTCTCAACCTGATTAACTCCAATGAAAAAGCTATTCGTGCGTCAATGTATGCTGACAGGGAGTCAAGTACTTGCTGCGATTCGTGTCCCATGGTGAGCGCTTTGAGATTATCGAGATGAACATATATATTATTTCTTGCGACTATAAAGTTTGCTAGGTAAGCAGAGTCACGTGTTATGATGTATCCACGACCACCACTTTCAATATCTTTAACAAGAGACAGTGTTTGTTCGGACTCGCTCAAAATATTCTTTGTGCGTTCAACCGATTTGGAAGTATCGATAAGTTTGTCAGTGTAAATGATCGACAAAGCGCTGATCACTCCTATAAGAATAATAGATGCGACAAAGCCGGTGATCAGTCTTTGCTCAAAACTGATTTTCTGCTGCAAAGCAGGCTGTGCATAGTAAATGGCAACCGATAGAACAAAGAAACCAACCGAAGCATGAACTGCCAGACGAATAAAAGTGGGTATGTCATTAATAAAGTTAACACCGATGAGCGCTACTATTGAGATGAAAGCTATAAATGACAAGTAGACGAATTGATATATCGCGGCTTTTTCTTTGTCTAACGAGAGCAAGCCAAAACTAATAAGGATGAAGTTTATCGCAGATATGGGCGACATCCTCCCGGCATAATATGACGCTGTAGTAGGTAGCTCATCTTTTGCAAAAAGTTCGTCAATGCCAATGTTAATGCCGAAGATATACTCACCGATGGTCAGCAATCCGATAAGAAAAATTGTGATACATAGACAGATGGAAATCTGATGGCTTGCTTTTGTTTTTACAGGTAAGTAAGAGAGCAGTAAAACAACCGAGGAAAATATGAATCCTAACGCGACATTGAATTTCATTTTTACTGCACCGGGAATAATAATGAGATACCTTAAAAAATCATTGTGTATCAGCCAGCCGACAATTACGGATGCACCAATGAGCAGTGTGACAAAAGCGGCAATAATTGAAATAATTTTTCTTCGTTTACTTTTCATAAGAAAAAAGAATTGCGGTTCCTTCAAGGTGAAATCAACATTATTACGTTTTTCAAGTTGCCTTCACCGAGACTTATAATTTATCCATCATGAATAATTTCTGTCAGACAATGTTTCTCTTATGGCTCCCAAACTAGAAAGCGGGAGCGATCCCAGGCGGGCTCAACTGAATGCAGTTGCAAGGAATCCGTAACCAAGGTAACGATTTTTAATATGAATATGAAACGAATTTAACGAGCATGATTGACACGTGAGAGTGTGGTTAGTTAAAAAACAACTACTCCTGAATGGAGGTATTTTCAACAATCAACGGTTGCCTAGTTGTCTAATTTATCCTTGCTTTTGCATAAACGGAACTACCTGCTTCTCTGCTTTGATCTCATCATTGCCTTTAGAAACGATTTGATCTCCTTTCAGAATGTCCCAAAGATATATAAGTTCGAGGTATGGATCATGCTTATGGGGCTTTGTGCTTTTGATAACTTCCTTAATGCAGGAAATTTTAATGAGCGCTGCTCACTTGTGCCTGCCCATGTTCACAGTTTTCAGACTGTACCAACCACCATCTTCTTCCTCACATACTCCCTAAACTCCTCCGTCCCAACAATTTCAATTTCATCCATCAACGCCATCACAAGTATTCCAATACCTGCATAGCTAGCAACGAGGCCGGTGAATGTGGAAGCCCAGTGTAATTTTTTTCACTAAAGTACATAGTTGATGTTGTGCTCCGCCAGCGCTTTAAATCCCGGCAGGCAAGCATCGTTCAATGCATTACGCTCTCTTTCGGGAAGATCTTGCCAGTGATGGGATGACTGATTTATCAGCGATGATAGTTGCTCAATGGTGGATTGCTGAACAAGCTCCGGATCTAAGAAATAAAGCATTCGCTCAACTTCATGCCTGGGGGCACACAAGAGATCCTCATATTTAATCGTTAATACTTGATCAGCCGGAATGTTAGCAAGCACTTTTAATCCTTCAATAATTTCTCCGCTCCAATAATGTCCATATAAAGAAGGTGACACATCGTACTCACGAAAAGCTTGCGGATCAAAACTCTCGGGTAAGAAGGGCACAAGATCGTCTGGCAGGTCATCGACATTTCTTCGGTCATCGCAATGATATGGATTAATACCCAGCACTTCCATTAACTGAAAAGTCAACATGACCATGCGAAACCCAAAATGCTTTTGCATGGACATAGCACAGTCTCTTCCATCACGAACAATGTGTACAAATTTTGCTTCCGGAAAAAGATTAAAAAGGCGGTGAATTAACCGCAGCGTGCCACCGGAACGTTCGACCGTCACCCTGGCATGGAAACGCTTTCGAAACCATTCAAATAAAGTAGTATAGTGGCTTCCAATTTCTGCAGTCGGTTGACTACAAAGAAATGCCGCTACCTCATCAAATAATTCGTCATGGTTTTCTGTTAAATGCGGTAGTGTTGTTTGCAGCAACGCAGGTACACCGCTTTGAGCAGAGAAGCGGGAATTAGCCAGACAAGGATAGAGTACCTCAGACATGGCAACGCCATGGCGCAACATGGTGTTTTGTATGGGATAGTTGCCGCTGAGGATATTCCAAAACGTCTTGCCATCTATTTTTTCCTCCGTAAAGGCCTGGGGAATTTGCGTGCCAAGATCGGTGATCATACTAAATAATTCAGAGATGCTAACGATCTTAGGATGTAGATTAAGCATGTTTGATATCAGCGTAGATCCGCATCGGCCAGTACCGACTACAAAAGTGGGCATCTTCATTCTTTCAATGTTAACGTGAAACGGGTAAAGACTGTCGCTGTTCCATCAAGATGTTGATATACCAGTCGGAGTGCCACCTCAATTTTTCCTCACTAACTGCATATACGTCATCATTCGTATTTACCAGGGCACGGTTACTGTGAAGGCGGTCGAAAACCTTGTCTCCAACCAGATAAGAGTTATAGAAATCAATTTTTTCATTGAATTTTTGATCTATCCAATTAAACTCTTCTTTGCTTTTTACAAAGCGTGGCGTCATCAGTTCTGCTGATCCAAAAACAGCACTCAAACATTCGCCAACAGTAGGTACATGCGTATTCGTCAGATGAAAAATCCTGTCGTTGGTTTGGGACAAGGCAATCTCCACCGCCTGGCTGGCCACCATGTCTACCGGGATAACATTAACACGAGCATCCGGATCGATACACATCGTCACTGCCTCTCTGGATAGATAGCCTTGCTGCACCCGGTTCATCATTCCTTTGAACGACACCATGAGTCGCAAGAGACTATATAAGCCAGAAAAATTAATGGCCACACCGGTTTGGCTATGACCAATCACGATGCTGGGTCGAAATATTCGGGTACAAAATGATTTTTCTGCCCACACCAGGCTTTCTCCTGCGACTTTACTTCTTTCGTATGTATTATTGTTCACAATTTGATCAGTCATGGTCTCGTGAATAATACCGGTCTTTTTGCCAGCAACGTAAGCCGTACTGAAATGATTAAAATAATCTACCTTCAGAACCCTGGCAAGGTTCAACGCTCGCTTTGTACCTTCAACATTAATTTCAAATATCTCTTTGGCGAATCGTTCTTCATACTTTAATGAAGCTGCTACATTCCAGAAGTGAGTCACCTTAGTGGTAACGTTTTTACTTACGCTATCGAGACTGCCGGTTAAATCACCCTCAACGACAATGCATTGCTTCCGGGCTTGTTTTAAAATGTTCGCATGATATCCATAGTCGGTAACTAATTGCTCGAGAAGTTCAAGAAGCCGCTCTTGCCCGCTCTTATCTTGTTTTTTTCGAACCAGGCAAAAGATGGGGTCATCCGATTGTCGTAGTAATTCTAAAATGATACTTGAGCCAACAAAACCGGTTGCACCCGTAATAAAGTGTGCCATATTTTTTTTGTATTTATTAGTACAGTTCTTCCAACCGAGCTACCGTATGTGAAATAAAGTTAACCAGTCGTAAAGAGGGAGTCTTTTTCATATTCTAAAAATACCCTGAATTGCAGCGAGGTGAAATCACATGATGATGTGATTTTGACTTCAATTGACCTATATATCTCTGGTAATTTTTATTCTCCGCAAATATGACAAGAGGGACAAAGTGATGTTTGCAATGAGCGATGATAATATACAAGCAGGCCGGACTATAGATCAATACACGTTGAATGAACGGGAACTGGAATGACTCAAAAGAAAATAATCTGGATAGAAACTGCGGCACGTCAATGAAGGTTTATTTTGGAGTTCTAACGGGTGAAAAGGAGCGTCCGCTCCTTTTTTTATTCCTGTTTTTTTGACTGGTTCTGTTTCATCTTGAATCTGTAGCGTTTACAAATTCATTTTTCCGGCTGTGTGAAATTTCCACAGCCAACAGTTCGGATTGAATTTAATTAAGCGTATGTAATTAACTGATTTAAATATAGTTATCAATTCCAATTTATAGATAAGACTGAAGTGATGTATGATTTTGGACTGTTTACAGGCTCTATTTCACAAAATGCCCTGAATCAATCCCAATGAACGTATTTAGTCTGTTTTGTTTCATAATGGCCATGCGTTATGTTAACATAGCTTAGGCATCGGGGCTTACTCAATCTTCATAGAAAGTTTTTTAGCGTTGGCATTTTAGAACCCCATATCCGTAGTTACAACGGGTTGGGCAGCGACACTCTTTGGCGAGCTTAGGAAGTGAGAGAGGTGCCCGGCTTGACGATGTGTGTTGCTGAGAACGGCCTGGATAAGTACGGAATTTTACTATCAACTTGCTATGTTTTTTCGCATTTCGTATGCAAGTCTTTGCGGGTTGTCAATATTATTTCGATACCATTATTCTGCTTCCTAGTTTCGATACCTATGAAGCACTTATCCTTTATTACGCAATCACTGATTGTCGTCCTTGCACTTTCTTGTACAGCAAAAGAAGAATCAACAACCGATACACTCAAACAAAAGCACGAGCAACAAATTAAGTTGCTTACGCAAAAGATCACTGAGGCAGAATTCCATAATCAATTACAAGAGTTTCTTGATCATTACGAGGATCATGCTATCATCATGCCGGAATACCAGGTAACTCTTTCCGGGCGCAGTGAAGTGCATGACTACTATGCCGAGATGTTTAAAAGACAACATATCAAAACGTTTCAACGGCAGCCGATTGAATTCATTCACTTGAAGAATACCATCGTTGAGATTGGCACTTTTGAAAAAGAATACACAGAATCTGCCGGTGATTCAATAATTACCTTACGCGGAAAATACTGGCACATATGGGCACTGCTACCCGATGGCAATTTCCGCATCAAAGGAGAAGCGTTTGGTTATTTTCATTCCGTAGATCATTCCGAATCACTCATTCTGTCGGCTCATCAGCAGCAACCCGATGAATCTGAAATTCAAAGCGAAATACCTTTTGAACTCAAAGCTTATAATGCTTTAATGGAAAAGGGAGTGCAGCAACGGAATGCCATGCTTCGAACTAGTTTCTTTACGGATGATGCTATCATCTATCCTTTTGCCGATACAATATTTGTGGGGATGAACCGGATCAAACCGTATCTGATTGCCTATAGTAGCTATGGTACTATTACGATTGATTCTGTTATGTGCTACACGTATGCCTATGAAAACCTGGAAGACTATATAATTGAATACGCCATGTTCAAAGTAAAATGGAGCAGGTCTGATGGTTCCGGCAAAACGGAAGGAAAAGGAATTCGAATATGGAAGCGTATGGATGATCAATCGCTACGACTCTATCGCGAAATTGGAACGCATAATAATCTATTCAAAAAATGAAGCTAGTAAAAAAGACAACCCTGTTATTTTATGAAAATGAAACTCATTAAGTCCTACAAGGTCCCACTGTTACTTATTGTTACCATGTATCTTTGCGTTTGCAGCTCGAGCGCTCAATCAAACACGAAATCGGGGAGGGGAGATATAGGCCTTGTGCCTAAGGGAACCGTTGTTACTGAAACAATTACATCCGAGATTCTTAAGGAAAATCAAGTTGGCCTTGACTTAGTCCGAACCATTAAGATATATCTGCCACCCGGTTATTCCGCATCCGGCAAATCGTATCCAGTTATCTATTACTGTCACAGTATCTTTCAAAACCCCGATAAGGTGCTGGCTGATGGTAAACTTATCTCACTATTAGAAAAAGGTTTTGGTAGCGGTATAGCAAAGGAGATGATATTAGTAATAGCTGACTATAGTAGCCAAACTACAGGAAGTCTCTATGAAAACTCAACAACTACTGGACGGTGGATTGATTATACCACAGATGAAGTAATACCCTTTATTGACAGTCACTTTCGCACCTTGCGCCAAACCGAAAGCAGGGCCCTAGTGGGTGAAATGATGGGAGGACGCGGTGTTTTTCAGTTGGCCATTTCTCATCCCGAAAAGTTTAGTGTGGCCTATGCCATGAATCCTGTTGGTACAGCCGCTGGGTTCCTTCCTATGTCTACTTACCCGAATTGGCAAAAAATTCACAATGCAAAATCGTTTGCTGATCTGAAGGACGAACATATCTCGCAAATATTTGTAACCATGAGTCAGGCCTTTTTGCCCAATCCAAATCGTCCTCCTTTTTTTTGTGACTTTTTAATGGAGATGCAAGAAGGTAAGCCGGTACTGCAGGCAAAAAATGCAACGATACTAAGGAATGGCTTTTTAATAGATCATATCCTTGATCGATACCCAACAAATTTGTTAACACTCCGCGGTCTGGCCTTCGACTGGAGCCGGTATGATCCGATTCAGGATCATGTTTATGGTAGCAAGGCATTGAGTTATAAATTAGAAAGTTTAGGTATCAATCACGAAGCAGAAGAATATCGCGGAGTTTATTGGGAAGAGAATTGGAATGAGAATGGTCGATTCTATAGTCGGGTGCTTCCATTTATTGAAAGAAATCTTGTGTTTGAAAAAACTAAAAACTAATCGGTTAAATTGCTAACCAGTATGCATATACACTTGATAACGTATTTCCTGTTCCCGCTGACATTTGTCATCAATGTTACCACTGCCCACGCGCAACTTTCAAAACAAGTTGAAGGCTATACAGAAAGTCATTTCAAAGCACTGCGCTACGGGCTGTTCAAACCTGCGAATTACGATGCTAAAAAATCCTATGCGCTTATTGTTTACCTGCATGGCAGTCGCGATACCGTTTCGCGCGAACTCTCCTGGTATCATCATGACGTGCAACATGAGAATCCAAGTTTTGTGTTAACACCCAAATGCGAAGTCGCGGATCAGGGGTGGGGCAATACCTGGGAGTCTGGGCATACACAAGCCACTGCACTTACATTGAAGTTGGTGGATTCACTCGTGGCGCACTACAATATTGATCCAAATCGACTTTACCTCTATGGCATTTCAATGGGTGGCTTTGGTGTGTTTTCCATCCTTGCAAAGGAGCAAGGAAAATTTGCGGCAGCGTATGCTATTTGTGGTGGTTCAGATACAAAGGCGGCACGACTGCTTCTCAACACGCCTTTATGGATTTTTCATGGAGCAACTGACGATGTAGTGCCCGTAGCGCTTTCGCGGGACGTCTATCAGGAAATGATTAAATTGGGAGGAAAGAATGCACGCTATACAGAATATCCTGGTGTGAAACACAACAGCTGGGAGAATGTATCGCGGGAGAAAGCGCTAGCCCCCTGGCTTTTCTCACAGCGGAAGAACAATAAAAAGTAAAGCGTTATAAAAAGTCTGATGGTCATGAGTGAATCCAATGCAGGATGGTTTTACCGATACAAACTTTACCATCTCCCGTTTTGGTTTGCCTATCATTTCATGTGGTGGACCTTGCGCATTGGTAGTCCTATGGCCGTGCTGGCAAGTCTCGCGCTTCCGCACGCGGCCTTCAAATTCTTTTTCTACATGGTCTTTCAGGCTGTGGCAGTTTACTTCAATCTTTATTTTCTGATGCCACGCTTCTTGGAAAAAGGCCGTTACGTTTATTATGTCATTCTGTTACTGACTACGGTTGTATCAGCAGCGGCCCTCATTGTGAGTGGGTATTATATCGGTGCCTGGGTATTGGAGAAGCCCATGCTGGAATTGTATCACTTGGATACTGCCA
>JBDTTT010000085.1:0-24054 GCA_039930485.1 Chryseolinea sp. | reverse complement strand
ATGTGGTTGATTATTTGACAAAAAAGTCACTAAAGAACAATAGCATCAACCAACTTCAGGAAACAAGAACAACAGACAAGCAGTTAACCTGGAACAATACAATAAACTACAATGTAAAAATTACCCCTAGAAAAGGAATTGAGACATTGACAGCATTAGAAAACAGAAATTTTAATATTGAGGTCCCGATTAATGGTGGTGTTAAAATTGATTTTAGTACAGGGTTGTTTGTGACAACAAACTTGCATGATAGAAAATATAGTAAGACAATAATTTCTTCTGATACATCGAAGTCTACTATAACAGAAAATAAAAATAATAGCATTGCTCAATTATCACTGGGAGCATTAATGCACGTTTCTCCTAGATTGTCTGGAAATTTTAAACCTGGCTTTACTTTTGGACTAGGGTTAAACTCCACTGACTTATCAAATGCACAGGTTTTTGCAGGAGCGAGTGCAATGTTTGGTTCCACTGAAAGATTTATTGTCTCTTCGGGTATTTCTCTTGCTGACGTTGACTATTTGAGTGGCAAATATTCCCTCAATACGCCCATTGAAAATTCTATGATTGACAGCGCGTTAACCGAAAAAAGTGTAAGAGCCGGATGGTTTATTAGTTTCACTTACAATTTGACTAACAAAAAGAAAGAATAATCTCATCACGTTGTCTACCATGGCTTACAGGGTTAGGTGCTAGAATGGTCCGAAGTCATAGTGTCTTCGGACTTATTTCCAAATACTTCTCTAAAGTAATGTTTAACTCAAATAATTTTCCACATCGTGGGTTAAAAATCATACCTTATGTAATACCTAAAAACCTACTCATGTTAACACAACTCAGGACAACTCTTAAGAACATAGCAGAAGAAAAAAGTCCGCAGCCGGAAGTCATTTCCTATTAGACCTTGCGAAATGCAATCGGCTGGTTGGGAAGCATGTTGCCAGTCGCATTAATTGTCGGATCCTTTTTATTTGGGCCGTGCGACATCATTCAACCTTCTATCAGTCATTATTATTTTACCAACATGCGCGAAGTGTTTGTTGGACTGATGTGTGCCGTTGGATTATTTCTGTTTTCATACAAAGGTCATAGCCGATTGGATAGCATGGTCTCGAACGCAGCCGGGTTGTTTGCTTTCGGAGTAGCGTTGTTTCCAACCAATGCTATTGATGGATATCACTGCCAGCACGAAATCATCTCCTTTATTAATGTTCCGTTTCATAGCGTCATTCACTTTACGTGTGCCGGATTGTTTTTCTTCACTCTTTCCATGATGTCGCTATTGCTGTTTACCAAAAGTAAAGAGACAAAAGAAAATCAAACCGATGAGAAGCGAACTCGAAATGTAATTTATAAAGTATGCGGATGGATTATGCTGGTAAGCATTGCCATCATTGCCATAAGCGGACCTGTACTTCATGTTGACGAAACCAGCCAGATTACATTTTGGTTTGAAACGGTGGCTTTGCTTGCGTTTGGTATTTCCTGGCTTACAAAAGGAGAAATGCTATTCGGAGATAAGTAACTTTATTCCCGCTCTTGCCGGAATGAAGTTAGTGGCTACTGATACAGAACGATCGGGAAAGGAGGTTACGTAAATGCACGTGTTCTAAGTTTTATTTTCCCATAACAACTTAGGTTTAGGGCCGCATGTATGTTATTGGGGGAATTCATGGTGTCGGAAAAAGCACAATCTGTCAACAAATTTGTGATGATTTGAGGCTTGAGTATTTATCTGCAAGTGATCTTTTGAAGTGGAAAGAAATAAATAAGGATGCATTAAACAAAAAGGTTAAAAGTATCCCGGCCACACAAGATCGTCTACTAGCCGGATTGGAAAACACTATTCAAAGTAATAAATCTTATCTACTAGATGGACATTATTGCCTACTTAATAGTATCGGTGAAATAGTAAATGTACCCTTTGATACTTTTAAACAGATTAATCCAGCATCATTAAACATTATTTTAGGAGATGTTCTAGAAATCAAGGGAAGGTTAGAAAAAAGAGATAGCAAGCAGTATGATTCCGACCTCTTGAAACTAATGCAAGATAAAGAATTGAGTTATGCGCTAGAATTATCAAAGGAGCTGCCTGTATCAGGTTTATTTTAAATAGAAATAAACTATTTCCTCACTTCACGCGTTTTTCTTATGATAACGTCCGTTATCAACATCGATCTGGTATTTAACATAGAGTTGAATCCCGCGCGCTGTTTATGTTTCATTTAAAGAAAGGAGGTACAAATGTCTAGTCCCAAGCAGATTTTATCAAACGAAGTAACACTAACCCATTTCGCAGGTGTCAACATCTGAGAACGGTAGTTGATCCTCGTGCGGTTTTTGTGTTTGATAAAATTGAATGAGGATTTTTTTTAAAAGTCCCGCCAGTGGCGGGACTTTTTTTTGAATATTCGTCAGAGGTTACAAACTACACGCTTTGCGTAGCCATCCCATCCACATCATCGTCAGGATTCTTTCGGTGCACAAACGTTTCTTTCACCCGTACCGACATGTTGAAATACGGTATCCACACCACCGCTACAAAAATACTTCTCAAAACATCGCGATATGGAATTTCAGTGCTGGGTTCCATTTGCACAGCAACCACGATATCGAGTATTGTGGCCGCGCAGGAGACCGCATAGAAAATAGAAATCATTCGTGGAAGTGAACTTCGCTTTTGATAGAAAAGAATGGCTATCAATATCGAGAAAGCGAGAAGCACAACATTGTAGATATGCTCCAGAAAAAGGAAAATAAAGTATCCATACCGCCCGCTGTGCCACATCGATAACCATGCCTGGCCACTGAGCATATAATCGTTTGAGAAAAATTGAGAAAGTAAAAGCAATGGAGAAACAAGAACACCGAGACCGATTAAAATCAGCCAGCCTCCAATTGGTATTTCATATTCGGTTGAATAAAAAGGTATAGGGTCATATTTCGTATACACGCTATACATCAGCACTACGCCAAGCCCCAGCGAAAAAATTGTAAGCATTACACCGGGCCATTTGTTGGATGCTTTTGTTACCAAACTCGTATCATACGTAAGTGCGTAATTCAAATTTGCCATCATCTTGCTATGATCTTCTACAAACTTTCCAAAGTGTACAACCGGAACGGATTCCGCCTTTGTCGAATAGTGAGTGAGTAAAGAGAGAACCTTATTATCATAAGTCGTCTTGTGGCTGTATTGATAATAATCACTTTGTATTTCACTCTGGTCATTCACAATCGTCCATTCTTCCGGTAGCTCTACATAAATCTCATGCGAAAAACTGAACGGATGTATAAGGGAATAAGGCGCAATTCGTGTGGCGGATTTTGAAACGTTAAAAGAGTTTTCCAAGGCTAACGGATAAAACTCACAGTATACCACTCCCTCCTGTTCCTTATATGGTTTCCAGAAAGTGGGTATCTTATAATGTTCTTTTACTTTAAAGACATTCTCTTCCCGGTTGTCTTCAGTGGTAATCGGCTCAAAGGTTTGAATATCGGAATACAGGTTCCCATAATACGTGAGGTACGCTTTCTGTGTAGCCTCCATCGAGTTGTTCGCAAAATAGGACCGCTGGTTATCTGCTTCGGCACCTCTATACGTTGTCTCTATTTTCAGCATGCCTTCACCACCAATGGCTGCCAGATCAAAGTTCTGTGTTTCATGAACAGTAGAAACAACGGGCTCGGGGAAATCAATCAAGTCCGTAGTCTTGTCATTCACCACAAGTCCCTTACCATACGTTGGGAAAAAATAATTATCCAGTTTACCACCCTGGCTGCTAATGGTGGGATCGATATAATACGCCTTGTTGTTTAGTTTAATCTCCACAACACAATGATTAAACGAAGTCGTTAACGGAATTTGTTCAGAAAGCTTGCTACGATAAATCGTGTTCACCAACACCGGATAGGCTTCTATTCCCTTTGCATTAAGAAGTGTCGACAGCAAAAGTGCCTTGTCTTTACAATCTCCAAAACGCTGATTATAAACCTGTGCAGGTGCATGCGGTTTGTGCGAGTTTAATCCAGACTCAAATCCCAGGTATCGTATTTCATCTTGCACAAAACGAATTACTTCTAGTGCATATTCAGCAGGATCACTGCTTTTGAATTTGGGTAAAAACTCACGCGCAACCTGCTGCTTGTCTTGTTCACTAATTTGAAAACGCCTGGTTGCCCACTGCGCCACCTCGCCCCAGTTTTTAAAATCAGAAACGAGTACTTCATCATAGGGATAATACCAGCTTGGCTCATTTGTATCCCGAATAATTCCGCTCACCTTGTTGTTCACCCAGGTATAGGAAATATGACCCTGCTCTTTCTTGATTTCCGGAGTGATTTCTTTGTTTAAATACTTAAAGGAAAGATCAAGTGTATTGGGTACAATCAACCTGTCAACCTGCTTCTCAACGGCTACACTATAAGTGAAAGTGATCTGTGAACTAAAATGATGATCATACACCGGGTTGTATCCTTTTCGGGTAAAGGAATATTCCACAATGTCACCGATGCGAACATCTGTCAGATTGATCACCGCGGTTAATGAACCGTCATAGAGAAAGCGATCCATACTTTCTTCGCGTTGCAGGGTTTTTATCTGTTTGGGAAGTTGATTCATAACCTGCCCATTACGATGGATCGATATTTCATGAAACGTAATAGTTTCATAAGCCGGATCAAACTCAGCGCTTAGGTCAGACATTTCCTGAAGTCCTTCATTCGATAAAATTTTATAAGCCGAATGAACGAAGTGTTCCTCGGTTGAAACGTTTTCCTGATGATCGGACAGAAGGTAATAATAGCCAGATTCTTGTCCGGCCAATGGCGTTGCATTATGATCGAATGTTATTTTCTCAACCCAGGGCTTCCGGGGTCCGCTTTTAACTTTGTTGGATTGACCTGATGAACTGAATGATGCTGAGATAAACAATACAAGCAGAACAAGAACTAACTGACCCTTCATATAAAACTAACTTTCACGATTTGGGCGCAAATATAGTAGTTTCAAATACCAAGGGTCCACTTTTGTCTGCACATAACGAAATATCCACCTGAAACCTTCTTTAACCGGCCTGCGCCCGATAGTTAAACAATTACAATATCCTTTTAGAATATCAATCTTAAAATAAAAAGAATAATAAGAGCAATGGCCAGCCACTTGAACCATTGGTTTTGTGCAGGGAATTCATATTGACAAATCGGGCATGTTTTGCTCTTCGAGTCAATCTCCATAGCGCAGGAGGGACATTCTTTTTTCTTCATGATGTAAAAATACATTTTCCCGCAGATTGAGTACATGCAGATCACGCGGATTAATACCAAATGCAGTCTCAATCTAACGCATGGGCAATTGCGAATTTTACTTATCTTTAAATAAAAACAATTGCATGCGATTTTTCAATCTACTCGTTCTTGCTATTCTTCTGCCTTTCGTAATGGTTCAGGCACAATCCATTGATTCGAATTTTCAGTCACCCCTGCCCTTACGGTCAGCGTTTATTCAAGACATTAAAGTATTGAGCAATGGCAAAATTCTGCTGGGAGGAAGCATCTCCTATTATGGAACGAAGCGCGTTTTTAATTTGATCCGTCTTAATGCGGATGGTTCGCTGGATGAAACCTTTTCATTTAATCACGAAGGTGACATTATAATAATGGATATCGAAGTGCTGAATTCAGGAGACCTTCTCGTATTAACCCGTGGTTGGGAATCAGCACGATCACAATTTACATACGGTGATAGCTATGTTCTTTTACTGAGTGCGGATGGTACTCAGAAAAATGAAATCCAAAATACTGCACCCGTCACTTCCATGACCATTCAGGATGATGATCATTTCTTGGTTTGCAGCGAAAATGTTGGCGGTGGGTACTTGCATCGGTACAACACTACTAGTTTAACTGAAGATGTTGCTTTTAATAGTTCCATTACTTCCAATAGTACCATGACGGATGTCGCAGTATACAATGGAAAAATATTTGTTTCCGGAACATTCTCTATGGTAAATGGCGTAGCCAAAAATGATATTGTAAAATTGAACCTTGATGGCAGCGTTGACAATTCATTTGATACGGGTGCAGGTACTGAAGATTATATTGGCAGATTAAGTTTTCAGACGGATGGCAAAATTTTGCCGGGTCGCACGTACATCAATTCATTTAATGGCACAACGACATCCGGGTTAATCCGGTTAAATACAGATGGTTCCCTAGATCAAACATTCCAGGCGCCTTATCTGAATGGGGGCGCCTCTAAAAGTGTGGTCAGTGGTGATAAAATATATTTTGCAGCCGCAACAACGATTGATGGTATCACACAAGAGTATCTGTTAAGATTAAATTCCAATGGTTCATTGGACGCAACGTTTGAGCCTGTGCCCGTCTCGGAGTTTGGTTCCTTTGAAATCAAAATCGCATTAGCGGGTAACGATGTGATCATTAACAACTCCGCATTAAACGGAAATATATTTGGACTCTCCAAATACGAAGCGAATGGAAATCGTGTAATGAATTTCAAACCTGAAGTTAGCCGGTTTGGCACACTTGCCATTGGCGATTACCTTGATGAAAAACTTTTGGTAGCCGGAGATTTTATTCGCATGAATGGCGTTGAGTCGTTCGGAATCGCCCGGCTGAATTTAGATGGATCGCTGGATGAATCGTTCAAACTACCTACCAATAAAGGAGTGGTGAGGCAAGTTGAAATTCTGGATTCTGAAAATATTTTGGTCAGTACATATGCTAAATTTTTTAAACTGAACGCCAGTGGAGAGGTGCGGCCTGAATTTAATTTCGAACACTTTAAAAACCTGTATCAAATAATAAAATTTAAGACATTGGACAACGGCAAAATAATAGCATCAGATCCAAACGGTATTTATCGGCTTAATGCCAATGGTTCAGAAGATACGTCATTCGATATTGGTGAAGGTAACTGTTGTGTGAACAGCACCGCGTTTGATTTTGACCTGCAAATCGAGAAGGTCATTTATGGATCTGCATTTACTCAATTCAATACTATAGATGCTAATAAGTTAGTCCGCTTAAACACGAATGCATCAGTCGACCAGATCTTTAATATTGGAGTGGGTCCTGATAATGATCCATATAGTGTAGTGTCCATGATTAAAGTATTGGACACTAACGAGATTCTTATTGGCGGATATTTTTCACAATTTGATGGAGTCACCATTCCTCATGGCCTTGTTAAGCTATCAGAAAATGGATCGCTAAACACTACCTTCAATGACAATCAACAAAACTCGCCAGGCCCGGGTGAAGTATCCCTTATTGGAGCAACTGTAGATCAATTGGTTGATAAGATCATTATCCGACAACCGAATTTTAATTCGCTCTATGTATTAAACCTGGATGGAACGGTTGATCCGGATTTTACAATTCCAACCGGGGTTGAACTCATTAACGATATCATTACGTTCGATCCTGATATTACAAACGGAAGAGTATCAAAAAATAAAGATTCAAATAAATTAATGTTTGCGTTGGGGTCGTTTAAAAAAACAGACAATAGCGATCCTTCCTTTCTTCTGAAGCTAATTGTGGGCGGTGATGGTGGTGTACCCACTGGTATTGAAGATCCACACAACTCGTTATTACAGATGAATACTTATCCATCACCTGCATCCGAATTTCTAAAAATTAAGTTCAAAGAAGCACAGGGCAATTTCCGAATCACACTGTATGATGTTTCAGGCAAGCAACATCTTGAGTCCTTTTTTTCGAAGACAAACGAGGCTGACGTTGCTGATATCGATCTGCGAAACACACCTTCCGGTCTTTATCTAGTTAAGGTAACTTCCAGTTCAGGGAAGATGGCAACGGTTAAAGTAAGCGTGATAAAGTAAAAATCGTTCGGATGCAAATACAGTTTTCCGCTGATTACGCAGATCGAGTGCTCACGGATTAATACCGACCTCGAATTGCATAGTGTATTTTAATTTGCACCGAAAGTGAGAAACAATTCTCTGCAACACCAATAGTTTGCAATCGCAGATCTGCGAAATCTGTGTGCCTTCTGACCCGCCAGCTAGCGGGTCAGAAGGCAAAATTCAAATACCCTGCTCTACGAAGATTTCACAGTTGCATAATGTAAAATGAATTAACCTTGTCTTTCGTATCGCTTTTTAGTCCGTATATTCAGAATGATTTTGAATCCGTTTATCAACACCGCATCCATTGGTTGTCTCTTTTTTTTAGCTATACTCACGCTAACCAAAAAGAGTAACACGCCCCTTGGATATCGATTTCTTTCGTTGCTTTTCATTTTGCTTGCATTGATTTTTACAGATGATGTGCTCGAATATTATAGTGTGTTTAATACGCACCCTTGGCTAATCATTGTATTTGAGCCTCTTGTATATGCGTTTGCCCCACTCATTTATCTGGCCGTGTCGTACTTAACAACGATCAGAAAGGAGTTATCACCTATGATTATCTTTCATTTTATTCCCTATGTATTACTGGTGGGCTTATATGTTATTTCCGTCTATGCAGATGATAACCCTGGAGAGCCTGATGCTATAGACGAAAAAACACTTGAAGCTTTTCTACTCACGCTCTTTTATATTCAAATCTTCTTTTACTTGTATTTTTCCATAACACAGTTGAAGCGGCATCGGCTTAACCTGCCATTATTTGTTTCCAACCTTTCCGACAACGATTATCATTGGTTGTTTAAAACCATCATCGGGCTAAGTGCCCTGGCGTTTCTTTCGCTTATCGAAGTAATCTTCCATCAGGGAAATCTATCGCTCTATTTTTCATTCCTCTACCTGGTTGGATTTTACTATGTCGGTATCCAGGTGTCAAAACAGAAAGACGTTTTCCCGTTTACGAAAGACCAAATGGAAAGTGTTGCCGATTTGATTCACGATCATCAACATGTCACAGAAAAGGAAGTTAAAGTTGAATCGGCCCTAACGCTGGAAAATAATGATCCTCATCAGATCAGCATGCCTGAACGGAAAAAGGTAATCAGTGAAGAAAAAATTACGCACTATAAACAGCAGCTGGAAGTGCTCATGGAATTGGAGAAGCCTTATCTGGATAGTGAGATTACCCTGCCTAAGCTTGCAGAACTTTTGAAGTTAAACACTTACCAGGCTTCCTATCTGATCAACTCGTGTTTCAATGAAAATTTTTTCACGTTTGTAAATCGGTATCGGCTTGACAAATGCAAGCGTATGCTCATTGATCCAACGTATAATCACCTGAGCATACTGGGAATTGCCTTTGAATGTGGCTTTAATTCTAAAACCGCTTTCAATACCTCTTTTAAAAAATATGTAGGCCTTTCTCCAAAAGAGTTTAAAGAACAAATAGGTAAGGTGAAAACAACCAGCGAATAGGTTCTGCTTTATCAACACACTGACAATCAACGTCATTTTGTTTTTCATTCTTCTGTATCCGAACTCTTGCACTTACACTGTTCTCTACCTTTGCCCGACAAATCAGAATCCGTAAGGAAAATTAAAGATCAGCTATCATCATGAAAAATATTTTTAGCTGGACAATTGGCGCCTTGATGCTGTCGTTTGTTCCAGCATATTCTCAACACGATAAAGTTGAACTGGGCTTGCGATTTATTCCTCAAGCCACTACGTTTCGTTACACACAGGGCGTGGCTCCCATAATTGACTTTCTTAAGATAAGCGCACCTTATTATTTCCGGGTACGCACGGCTCAGGGGATTGGAATACTCTACAATCCAGTGCAGCGATTGCGACTAGGAGCTGACCTTCTCTATTCAATGCAAGGTGGAGGATACGAAGAGCGAAAAACCAATTTGAACTATCTTAAAATTCCAATGTGGATTGGCTTTAATGCTAAAAGCAAACATAGAATTATTTTCACTGTGCAGTCGGGTATAGAGTTTGGTTTTTTAATAAGCGCTAAAATAAAATATTCTCAAGGTGAGTCAGTTGATATCAGGCATTATGTAAACAAAACGAGCTGGGGAATTCCATTTGCAATGGGTGTAAAATTTAAAGTGCATCAAACCTATTATGTAACAACGCAGCTCTATCTTTATTCTGATTTTAATACCATTGCAAAAACCAATTCAGCGTTGGGTGCTTATAATTATGTGTATCCGGGCTTACGTATCTGCATTGATCAAAATCTGAGCGCCTTCAAAATAAAAAAGTAGTCGCGTCACTAATTCCTACTCTATATGAGTTAAATCCAACATGTGAAAAATGTAACTATGAAAAAATCCTGCCGTCAATACGCTGTCATTCTCTTTCTAACATTAAGCTGTGTGGTTTTTTCATGTACGCAAAATGATCCCAAGCCAGCTTCCATCCAAGAAGCCGTTGACAATATTGTTAGTCCCTACATCGTCTTGGGTGCCGATGTTGGTATTCTGGTAGGCACTATTCAAAATGGTGAAAAAACGATTTACAGTTTTGGCGAACGTGAAATTGGAAGCAAAGAAAAAATGACGGGCCAGTCTGTATTGGAAATTGCATCGCTTACAAAAACATATACCGCATTGGCGTTGGCCGATATGCACCTTAAGGGGGATTTAAATCTTGATGATCCAATTGAAAATTATTTACCCAATACCGTTCGCATTCCTTCCTACAATGGAAAGAAAATTACACTACGACACCTGGCTAATCACACATCCGGATTTCCGCGATTTGCTTCCAATGCCG
Source organism: Chryseolinea sp. (assembly GCA_039930485.1). Classification (GTDB taxonomy): domain Bacteria; phylum Bacteroidota; class Bacteroidia; order Cytophagales; family Cyclobacteriaceae; genus Chryseolinea. The sequence goes on along the minus strand of JBDTTT010000085.1, from coordinate 13,366 downwards.
ACAAGGATGTTTACAATGAATACAAGGGATATACTGAACAAAAGATGTATGATTTTATAAGCAACTACACCTTACAAAGGGAGCCCGGTACCGAATTTGAATATTCTGCGGTGGGTTATGGATTGCTGGGCCAGATCTTGAGTTTGAAAAATAATTCCAATTACGAGGCCATGATGATGAGTAATGTGTTACTACCACTAAACATGATGCACACCACCATTTCTTTTACGCCCGATCAATTAAAAAATCTGGTGCACGGGCACAATGGAAACAAATCGGTAGAATCATGGTCGCAGTATATGCAGAACATTGTGCAAGGTACGGGAGCATTAATTTCAACCTTAGACGATCAGCTTATTTATCTCGAAGCGAACATGGGCATAACGTCTACACCATTATACGATGCCATGAAGCTCTCGCATGAACTTACGTTTCAGCACTCCGGGTTATATTCGGATGGAATTGGATTGGGCTGGAATCTTTTCACCACGGAGGGGAAACACATTATCTGGAAAAACGGAGCTAATGGAGGCTACAATTCATTCATGGGTTTTGATAAAGAAACAAAAACAGGTGTGGTCATTCTGGTTAACTCATCGTTGAATCCTGAGATCTTTGCAACCGATATGGGTTTTGAAATAGTAAAAGCACTTAATCGATTTTGATTGGTCTCTTTTCAAAATTATCCTCTATTCAAAATACAATTGATCATCAACAACCAAGATGATCGTCATCATTAAAAAAACACGAACTAACGAATCATCAACGAAGCGTTTTAAACAGAAAGAAAATATTTCTCCTATATTGCGCGCCAAAATTGGAGAGACGAATTCATGCTGTTTGAGTTAGAGAGTAATGCACCGAAAGAACCTACGCGACCAACTTTACCGAAAGGTACTGTCATCGATTATGAGATTGGCTTTCTCTTCAACTTCGCATCCAGCCGCTCCACCAGCTTCGATCTTGAACCAATACTAATATATAAGAGAGGCAATACATTCGAATATAAAAGGATTTCGCTACAAGCGGATATCGCGCTTGCTTACCTACAGCCGCTAGAGGATGATTTTTACAATGACTTCTTCCAGTTTTCAGACAACAAGATTTTGAAGTGGATGACAGGCACCGGAAATAAATTTATCCGAAATGCCAACACCGGTTCATGGACACACAGTTCCGTACGCGAGTTGAAAAACATTCGCAAGCATTATGTAAACTTATTGCACAAGATCTGGCCCAGGCTTATTGATCAGCCTCATCTCTTTATTCTCAAATCCGGTCGCTTTAATAATTACTCACAAGAGAATATCAAACTTGGAAAACAACCAGCTGAAATACGTTTTGCTGTTGAACTGGAACAAGATGCAATTGTAATCAAACTCATTTTACTGCTCGATGGAAAACCGTCAAAGTTAAACCTGGGCAGAGGTGTGCTTCTTGCAAAAGAGAATATGCTCTACCTCCCGCCTGATGCAGACTCACTCGCGATCTTCGAGATGTTTGCGAATGGTGACTTGAAATTTCCATTGTCGTTGAAAATGGAGGTCGTTAAGAAATACATATTGCCGTGGCTAGGAAAATATAAAGTAGACATCAGCAATAAACTCAACATTGTATTGGCGAGTCAGTCTGTGCAGTCTCGTGTTTGGTTGAGTGAATTGAATGAATCCAATTTGATGATTCGTGCTGAGTTTATTTACGATGAAGCGATCGTAGAATTTAACCAGGAAGAAAACCTGGTGACCGAACAAGGCAATCTTTTAAAAATTGTGCAGCGCGACAAAGAAGAAGAAAAGAAACTACACGAATATCTGCGCACATTGCATCCTTCTTTTTCTAACCAACGCAATAACGCGTACTACTACCTTCCTTTCTCTGATGTGATGAAGAAAGGTTGGTTCATTGGCATGATGCGGAAAGTAAGCGAACAAGGCTATGCCATACACGGATTGCCGGACCTTAAAAAATTCCGTTACACCACGCACGTTCCGAAATTTTCAATAGCTGTAACATCAAACGCTGATTTTTTTGATTTGAAAGTTACAGTTCAATGGGGCGATCAGGAAGTGCCGTTGAAAGAAATCCGTCTTGCTATTCTCAACTGGCAAGATACCATCATGCTTGAGGATGGAACGCTCGGTCATATTCCGGAAGAGTGGATCAAACAATACAGTTTATTACTTCGAACCGGTAAAGAAGATCATGGTGTATTGAAGGTGAGTAAAGTTCACTTCACTCTCCTTGAAGACATTCTCGACAATCTTGATAGCAATTCAAAACAAGAAATTGAAACGCGCAAGCGACAGTTGTTAGAATATGATAGCATAGAAAAAGTTCCGCTCTCATCCGAAATCAAAGCATCGCTTCGTCCCTATCAGCTATCGGGGTTTCATTGGCTGCAGGCATTAGACGAACTGGGTTGGGGTGGTTGCCTTGCCGATGACATGGGACTTGGAAAGACTTTACAAACCATTTCGTTTCTTCAATATCTAAAAGAGAAATATCCGGGAAGCACGCAGCTTGTTGTTTGTCCTACTTCGTTGATTTTTAACTGGGAAAGTGAATTGCAAAAATTTTGTCCTACACTGAAGTTTCACACCTATTACGGAACACAACGCGAGTTCAGCGAAACACACGTAGAAGAATACGACATCGTATTGACTTCGTATGGTGTAGTGCGCAATGACCTGGAAGAATTATCAAATGTATTATGGCAATACATTATCCTGGATGAAAGTCAGGCAATTAAAAATCCGGATGCGCGGGTGACGCGCGCGGTGCAACAACTTCGTTCTGTTAATCGAATTATTTTGAGTGGTACTCCTGTTCAAAACAATACACTGGACTTGTATTCTCAATTTACCTTTCTCAATCCCGGGCAGTTGGGTAATCGCGAATTTTTTAATCGTGAATTTGCAATACCGATTGATAAATTCGGCAGTAAAGAAAAAGCGCAGCATCTAAAGAAACTGGTTCATCCGTTTACGCTAAGGCGAACCAAAGAGCAAGTTGCCAAAGATCTCCCTGATAAAACCATATCGGTATTGTGGTGCACCATGGAAGCAGAGCAACGTAAGTTGTACAATCAATATCGTGATGGGTATCGCACAAAGTTGTTAAAGAAGATTGACGAAGAGGGCATTTCAAGATCAGGCTTAGATGTGCTGGAGGGATTGCTAAGACTCCGACAGATTTGTGATCATCCGGCACTGATCAACTCCAATGAAGAAATGCAAGACAGCTCCGTAAAAATCAACGAGCTGACGCGTGAAGTAAAAGAGAATGCGGGTAATCATAAATTGTTAGTCTTCTCACAGTTCACGCAAATGCTTCATCTCATCCAGGCTGAATTTGACAAAGCCGGAATTAGTTATTGTTATCTGGATGGAAGTACTCCATTAAATAAAAGAAAAGAACAAGTCGCAAAGTTTCAGGAGGATGAGAGTGTGAAAGCTTTTCTGATCTCGCTTAAAGCTGGTGGTGTTGGTCTCAACCTGACAACAGCCGATTATGTATACATTGTAGATCCATGGTGGAATCCTGCTGCAGAACAACAAGCGATAGATCGTGCGCATCGCATCGGACAAAAACGAAAAGTATTTGCTTACAAAATGATTTGCAAAGACAGTGTAGAAGAAAAAATTCTTCAGCTACAGGAAAGAAAGAAGATGTTAGCGGATGATTTGATTCAGGAAGATACAGGTTTTGTGAAAACGCTTTCGCGGGATGATGTTGAGTTTTTGTTTGGTTGATAAGCCACAAAAGGAATTTAAACTCAATAATGGTCTATTTCTTCACATGTAAGAAATGTTCAGTTTACGGTGGGTCAAGTTGGGATTAAAGGTCTAGCTTTAAAAAAATTAAAAACATGTATTCAAGAATCCGCAGCTTTGCAAAAACAATTGGTGTTATCGTGTTGTCGTTTACCATATTATTAGCTACGGGATGCACGCACGTAAACATGCATAGTTCTTCACCCGGTAAATCAGGCAGCGCTCCAGGTCAGGTAAAAAAAACCACTGGTAGCCAATCGGCAAAGCCTTATGCTCCAGGGCAACAGAAAAAGAAGCATTAATCATGCTTTTGTAAACGAATCCTTTCCTCCTATCATTTTGGATTAATACAAGGAATGAGCTTCTAGACATTGAGTGATTTAAAGATCAGCTTCCTTTAAGATGACCCCTATCGGATAGAAGAATCAAATGCCATTCCAGCAGATTCCGCAAATCGAATGCACAAGAGCAACTCCTATTGGCGGAAAATCAACTAACCATTATGGAATCATATTCTTTAATCGAATATGAAAAGTAGTTCCTTCATTCTTTATGGAATCTACTTCAATTGATCCATGCATTTTTTCAACGGTTTCTTTCACAATGTATAGCCCGATACCCGAACCATCTCGCTGGCCTGAGATGCGAAAGAACATATCAAAGATTTTATTCTGAAATTCATGAGCAATGCCAATACCGTTATCTTCAATCTGCAAACGAAGATTCTCAGCATCAGATTTTCCTGATATTTTTATAAACTTTAATGCCTTGCTGTGATCCTGAAATTTTATGGCATTGGAGATCAGATTTTCTACTACGATACTAAACCGGTGATCATCCGAATAAAAGGGATCTTGCTCATGGATGTCAACTTCAAAACGGATGTCCTGAGCTTGTTTCATATTGCGCAAAGAACTTACAATTTCAGAGATCGTTTGCTGCACCGGGATTACTTTGGCTTCAACTTCCAGTCGATTATTTTTAGAATAATTGAGGATATTCAAAATGAAGCCATCGAGTTTGTTTACACTATTTTTAATCAGCCGTGCATATTCAAGTGTACTGGATTCCTTCGAATCCATTTCAATCAAAGAAACCAAACCCAGTACTGAACAAAGGGGAGCCCGAAGATCATGGGATGCACTATATACAAAGCGATCGAGTTCAGAATTGGTTTTCTTTAACTCTTCATTGTTATTCATTAACTTTTCTTCTGCCCGTTTGCGTTCAAGAATATTCTCTTGACTTCTTTTTTCTTTTTCAAAAAGATCGAGCGCGAAGGAGATGTCTGCAGCCACCTCCACCAACAATACCATTTCTTCCTTTTCTGAAAAATCACGTTCGTTCGAATAGAGGTTAAATGTGCCAATTACCTTCCCTGATTTTTTAAGAGGTAATACCATGCACGAACGAATGTCGTGACGATCTGCATAGGGCTTCCAGATCTCTAACACAGGATCATGCTCAATATCATTGCAGATGTAATGTGTTTCGTTCTGCAATACATATTCTTGTGGACCTAAAGACTGAGGTGAAGCATTGGAAAAAAAAGGTTGAATTTCTTCCGTTGGAATGCCACAGTGATCTACCAGCGAAATGGTTTTGTTGTCGGTACTAAATTTGCCAATCCATGCCATTTTGAATTTACCGAATTCGATGGCCATGTGACAAGCATTGCGAAAGAGAGTAGCTTCATCTTTCACTCGAACAATATTCTGATTGATTTGACTGATAAAGGCGTAAAAGTGTTGAACCCTTTTCAATTTTTTATCAGCTTCCTTCCGTGAAGTGATATCCAATGTCAGCACCAGTATGCCCTCCTCTACGGGTTCAATATTTAGTTCATACCACTTTTTAGATTTATCATGATCAACAAATTCAATTTCTACTTGTTTATTCATCCGGTCATTCATGCACTGTTCAAGCGCACTAAAAAGCGCTGTGTTCTCCAGGTTCGGATAGCGTTCCGTCATGGAATGACCCAGTAACTCATTCATGGTTTTCTTTTCATCTCCGGTAAGAGAGTCGTTGACGAAAAGATAACGCCAGTTAAAATCGATAATCTGAATTCCTTCCATTGGCCAATCAAGTGTTTTGTTAAAGGGTTTCTCTGTGCTAAACCAATTAGCAGAACGTCTTTCTGATTTGCCAGCTAAGGCTTCTCTTGATTTTCTCATTTGGTATCGTTAATAAACCGTATCGTTCAATAAACATTTTTTGTCTTTTGGCTAATCTAACTCCGAATCAATTTGTGTCCAACGAGGCTCTGCACCCAGATATTGCTTCATTCCACTTACAAACGTAGTACCAAGAATGCGAGGCCGGTAGTGGAATCCAATAACTGGTATATAGTTTGAATAAGATACCGCAATACAATTGGGAGGCAGTATTTGAAGCTGCAAGCTTTCTGAATTGTATCCGCACCCGCACCGCTGTGTATATACGATTACACATATCGGCATATCATGTCTAGTAATCTCCTCATCCAACAATCTTACCCACAGATCAGATTGCATTTTAATTCGTGCATTCGTGGCAGAAAAAGGGAAATGCCCAAAAAATCAGAAACACAAAGGTCAGCAGGAAAACATATTGGTCATTATGTGTATTATCAATCTCCATGTTATCTTTGGTTAATGCTTACAACCAATAATACGCACCCTCCTATGAAAAAATTAATCATCGTATTTCTCTCCTTCTTCCTATCGCTTAATGTCTTTGGAAATATTCGTCTTCCAAAAATTCTGGGCGACAATATGGTGCTGCAACGAAATAAAAACATCACAATATGGGGCTGGGCAGATGTAAATGAAAAAGTAAGTGTTCAATTCAATAAACAATCAAAATCAACTAAAGCTGATAAGACGGGTAAGTGGGTTGTTGTGCTTTCCCCCGAAGTAGCGGGTGGGCCTTTTCAACTCGTAGTCAAAGGAAAAAACACCATTACACTTTCGAATATTTTAATTGGTGAGGTCTGGGTGTGCTCGGGTCAATCGAATATGGAGTGGCCGCTTCGCAGTTCGAATAATGCTGAAGAAGAAATTCGCAATGCTACATTTCCTTCTATTCGTCATTTTGAAGTAACAAAGTCTGTTTCAACAAAACCAGAGGACGATGTGAAAGGTGGAAATTGGAATGTATGCTCACCCGAAACTGCCGGAAGCTTTACGGCTGTGGGTTATTTTTTTGCGCGTGAATTATATCAAAAATTAAATATTCCGATCGGTCTTATTCATACCTCATGGGGAGGCACACATTCTGAAACATGGACAAGCTATGAAGCTTTTGCTCAAAATCCAGAGTTCAAAGAGATGATCGCCACAATGCCGAAAGTTGATCTGGAAGCCCTCTCAAAACAGAAACAAGAAGTTATGTTAAAAAAATTAACGGAGATGGGTATAAATTTTCCTGCAAAAGATGTTGAAAGATGGAACCGTGGTGACTACAATGACAATGCGTGGAAGACCATGCCTCTTCCAAATACATGGGAATCACAGGGACTTGCTGACTTTGATGGTGTAGTGTGGTTTCGAAAAGCAATTTCCATTGGAGCAGCCGATGCTGGCAAGGAAGCAACATTGGAATTAGCAAAGATTGATGATTCAGATGAAAGTTTTGTGAATGGTGTTTTGGTTGGTGCAACCAAAAACCGTTACGATGATAAACGAAAATATAAAATACCAGCAGGTGTATTGAAGGAAGGCAGAAACGTAATTGCCGTACGAGTAGAAGACACCGGTGGCGGTGGTGGCATTTATGGTGACGTGAGCGATGTAAAACTCATAACATCATCGGGTGCCGTCATTACATTAGCTGGCAGCTGGTCATTTAATATTGAAAGTTCATTGAGCGGAGGAAGTTCTGTTGGCCCAAATGATTATCCTACATTATTATTTAATGCTATGCTCAATCCGATTTTTAATTATGGTATTGAAGGAGCAATCTGGTATCAGGGTGAATCAAATGCTGGAAGAGCATATCAATACCGCACTGCATTTCCGTTGATGATTCAGGATTGGCGCAATCATTTTAAGCAAGGTGATTTTCCATTTTACTTTGTTCAGCTGGCAAACTTCAATTCAAATAACGGCACTACTGAGCACGGAAGTAATTGGGCAGAATTGCGCGAAGCACAAACCTCAACGCTTTCATTGCCCAACACAGGTATGGCAGTGACAACTGATATTGGTAATCCCACAGATATTCATCCGCGAAACAAACAAGATGTAGGAAAACGATTGGCGGCTGTTGCACTCAATAAAGTGTATCAGCAAAATACTGTTTACAGTGGTCCGATGTATAAGTCGATGAAAGTTGAAGGCAACACCATTCGATTAAGTTTCAATGAAACAGGTAGCGGACTGGTGGCAAAAGATAAATATGGTTATGTGAAAGGTTTTGAAGTGGCAGGCGCTGATCAAAAATTCAAATATGCTAAAGCGTGGATTGATGGTAATGATGTAGTCGTTTCTGCTGAAGGAATTTCGAATCCTGCATCGGTGCGTTATGCGTGGGCAGATAATCCGGAAGATTCTAACCTGTATAACAAAGAAGGATTTCCGGCTTCACCTTTCCGCACGGATGCATGGAAGGGTATTACTGAAGGTGCGAAGTTTAAAATTCAATAGCAGAATTCGAATACATTTCCCCGCAGATTTCGCAGATCGAGTACCCGCAGATTAAATGCCAAATTGATTGTGCTTTTTATTCGTGCATTCGTGGCAAACAAAAACTATACATGATCTCACACCATATAGATCCGCGAAATCTGCGGGAATATGTATTCCCTGCGTCCGCATGCGGGCAGCTTTTATCCGATTATGAAAAGTGCAGTTAAGTAATAGTGCTTTCAGGTTACTACGAATAGGTTTTTTGTCCGGCATCTAAATTGCCAACCTCATCGCTTACGGTTCTCTCTCCATACCTAATTCTATCTACTGCTATGATTAAAAGTTATTTCCTGGTTGCGCTTCGAAGCTTAAACCGAAACAGACTTCACGCTTCCATCAACATCATCGGTCTTGCCATTGGCATGACGTGTTGCATATTGATTACACTCTTTATTCAGTTTGAACTAAGTTACGATCGGCAGAATAAAGATGCAGACCGTATTTACCGAATGGCCATAGACCTGGAAGCGAACAATTGGGCCATCTCATTTTTTCCCATTGGCAGTTTATTGAAAGATAACTTTCCAGAAGTAGAAAAATTTACGCGCATCAAACCCATCGAGGTTTTTGTGCTCAACGCCAGCAACGACACAAAGAATAAAGAAAAAGTCTTTTATGCAGATTCCTCTGTGTTTGATGTACTGGACATTTCATTGATAAAAGGAGACGCGGCAACAGCATTGGCTGAAATCAATTCATTGGTGCTGACGGAAGAGAAAGCGCGCAGTTATTTTGGTGAAGAAGATCCCATTGGAAAAACACTGACGTTACTTCATGACAAAACAGAATATAAAGTCACTGGAATATTTAAACCTCTGCCTTCCAATTCACACGTACACATCAATATGATGGTATCGTCTGATAACTTTGGGCCAATGAAGGCAGGTTCTCCTGAAGGATGGGATTATCTTACCAATCACTACACCTACCTGGTGCTTCCAAAGGATATCGACTATGTAGCCTTTGAAAAAAAGATTTCGGCTTTCCTGGATAAGTTCCAGGAACTTAAGCCCGATCAGGAACCCAATGTTTTAAAATTACAGCCTCTTACTTCTATCCACCTACACTCCAACAGAGGTCTTGAGGTAGAAGCCAATGGCAATTTGAATACCGTATACATTTTATCGGCCATTGCTTTTTTTATTCTCATCATTGCTTGTATCAATTTCATGAACCTCACTACTGCACAATCGCTGAAGCGTGCGCGTGAAGTAGGCATACGCAAAGTGGTGGGTGGCAAAAAATCTCAACTTGTGTTTCAGTTCCTAAGTGAGTCAGTTGTAATCAGCACAATATCGTTAATCATTTCAGTCGCGTTGTTAGGTTTAATTATACCCACCTTCAACAACATTTCCGGAAAAGAAATCAACATCAATCCGATGGAGAATGGGTATGTATCTGTTTTCTTCCTGGGCATTACTTTTTTTGTTGGGATATTCGCTGGTACTTATCCGGCATTTTTCTTATCGAGCTTTAAACCCACTTCCGTATTGAAAGGAAATTTTGTAGGAAATTTCAAAGGGCAATTGATGCGCAAAGGTCTAGTGGTGTTTCAATTTGCCATTGCTTTTGTAATTATGGTAGGTACGTATGTAGTATATGATCAGCTTGATTTTATGCTGAATAAGAACATGGGATTCGATCGAGAGCAAACACTTGTGATACAAATGCCGAAAGACAGCGTAGGCGATGAAATGGTAAAATCACAAATGATGCAACTTGCGGCAGTAAAGAGTGTTACACGAATGCTGGAAATGCCGGGAAAAATGGTGCGGACATCCGGCATCTGGTATGAAGGCGCTCCTGAAAACAAGGATGTAAACGTCTATCTCTTCAGTGGCGACCCGGACTTAATCAACACCATAAACATGACCATGCTGAAGGGAGAATACTTTCGGCCCGAGACAAAACAATTCTATAAAGAATTTGTCATCAATGAAACAGCTGCCAAACATTTTGGCTGGAAGGAAGATGAAGCTATTGGCAAGTTGATGAACTTTGGTGAGCGCGGAACGGAACCCGGAAAAGTTATTGGAGTAATCAAAGATTTTCACTTCAAACATTTACACGATGCCATTGACCCGCTGGTGATGTACCTTGAGCCCGGCTATGAAGGTGGGTTTATGGCCTTGAAAATAAAATCTGGCAACCTGAAAGAGGCCGTGACAACGGTAGAACAAACCTGGAAAAACATTTTGCCACAACATGAATTTCAATATCAGTTCCTGGACGAAAGTTTTGATAAACTGTTTGACCAGGAAAAAAGATTAGGTCAACTCTTCAGTATTTTTTCCGGTCTGGCTATTTTCATTTCGTGTCTTGGATTGTTTGGTCTTGCATCATTCACAATGGAGCAAAACAGAAAGTCGGTTGCTGTGCGAAAAGTATTGGGAGCATCGGTGTCAAATATTATGGTGATGATGTCCAAAGATTTTTTGAAGTTGGTGCTCATGGGCATGATCGTAGCCGGACCCATCGCCTATTTTGCAATGGATAAATGGCTGCAAGGTTTTGCTTACAATGTAGGTTTTGGTTGGATCGTATTTTTATATGCAGCTTTGGCGGGTGTATTGGTTGCTTTCCTTACAGTGAGCTATCACTCTTTGCGAGCGGCTACTTCTAATCCGGTAAATTCTCTAAAGGAACAATAATCGAAATATTAGAATATCTAACCTGCGGGAAATTCAAATGCAGTTTCCCGCAGATTTTCGCAGATCGAACACACACAGATCTCGCTTAATAAATACAATCATCAGTGGGATCAGTTTAGGCATTTGCTAAAAAAATCAGAGCCTTATTCCACAATTTTTCCTTCACTTTTCGCGAGAAGAAACCGAGATGCCCTATTTTCCGGAGCTTGTGGTCTTCTAACATTATCTTTTCTACTGAAGTGAAAGCTTCCGAATAAAAACCACGTAATGACTGAACGGTACGATCCGTAGCAATGGTATCGTCTTCAGGAAATAGAAAATGTAGTGGTATTTTCACTTCGCTGTAGAATTGTTTTTGGATGGTCGTTCCAAAATACTTTCCGAAGTACTGTTGGTTCATGCACCAGCTTCTCCATTCAGCTGCAACTCCTTTCGGCAAATCTTCTCCTAACCCAAACCAACTCGCTGGCAAATATCCCACGGTAGAAAGCATGATGGGTGCTAATCCTTGCCAAATGAAAAGTGTAAAATATTTGTAAGGCGATGATAACCATTTCCAATATCCTGTTGAGCAGGAAATCAATAGTGCTTTTGAAAATCGGTGGTGGTTATCCATCATCCCCAATTGCTGTCCGCCTGCACTGTGACCAATTAAAAACGTTGGGAGATTGTTATATCGCTGCGTTAACCAATCCAGAATAGCGGCCATATCTTTCTGACCCCATTCGTGATTTAGTGCTTTAAACCCACGCAATGATTTTGGTTTTGATCCACCAATACCACGATAATCGAACAATAATACATGATAGCCCTGCTCACAAAGATATCGTGCAAAGTTGAGGTAGAATTCTTTTTTAATGCCTGTACCACCAGCAAGCTGAACAACTCCTTTCGGATTTGATTCTGCTTCTAATAAAATAGAATCAAGCAAAAGGCCATCGCGAGAAGGAATCTGGATTTTGGATTCAATCATTTTCTCTGCTTCTAAAAATGAAGAATATTATTTATTAAGTGTACCCCTGAATAAATCTACTTTATCGGAGAACGGATTTCCGAAAGATCTTCTAAACGAAACAACCTGACCGACATGCCAGATGCAATCCGACATTGGTCCATTGAGCAAATGCCAAAAAGGATATTCAACTGTTTTGTCACCCAGCTTAAAAATCAATTTGAAGGTATTGAAGTCTGCATCACTGGCTTTGCGCAAGCGATCACTAGCCTCCTTAAAATTTTCCAACGTCTTCTTTCTCATTTCAACAAAAGGTAGCTTTCCCTCTTGCCCTTGCACATTTGCTTTGTGTGTGGTAGCATTGAGCACCATATAAGACATTTCAAAAATATGCTCAATAGTCTCCTGACTAGTACGCGCATCAACAGAAGACTTGTAGACTAAATCACCTTCTCGTAATCCTTCGGTGGCCCAATAAAATCGAAAACCTAGTCCGTCTACCACTCGTGCAGCGATGCCACCGGAAGTGAAGGTTTCGGGATAGGAAGGTATTTCATAACAGGGTAGAGTTTTGTCCTGTGCGTGAAGAGAGACGACACTCGCAAAAAGAATAATGGTGAGTAGGGTTTTCATAACTGTAGTTTTAGCTAGCTAAAGATAAAGTCATTTTTTGGATTTGTATGGCTACGGGAACGTGAGAAGCAATGCCGTTTCCTATCACGCTAAAGAATTCTATACTTCATCAACAATCGCTCATCTCTCCAAATATCATCCGGGCTGATAATTTTGTTGCGATAGTTAAACACAATGCCCATCCGCCTATAGCAAACCTGAACCAGCTCGGAGCAAATGTATTTCCTGTCATTCACTCGCCTGCCAATGTTAAAGAGTATTCGAAATGCCATCTTGATAACTTCTCTATCATCATACGGCTTCGTTAATTCATCCATTCCAAAACGTATTCCTTTTTTTATCTCTTCCAAATCCAATTCGTTTTCCATTCGCGCAACCGCGATAAGGCCCTTGTATGGTTTGTTCTTCCCGTGATAATCCCTTATGTATTTCGATAATGGTGCAATTCGTACACCGTATAATTTTTCGCTTTCCAGGATCAACATTCTTTCCAGGGCAATATCATAATAGACTATGCCAACATGACTCCACATGGATTTTGTAAAGCGTTGGATAAGACGAGAGAAAAAATAATTTCCGGAACAAAAAACCAAATCACCCGTCTTCAATGTGTCGCGAATGGAATGATACGGCACAGTGTTGATTTGCAAAATCTCCTCTCGTGAAATGGTTTGTGCCATGAAATTG
>JBDTTT010000084.1:0-24061 GCA_039930485.1 Chryseolinea sp. | reverse complement strand
TGTGTTGTGATGGTTAATGCTAAATTTTTTCTTTCCCTTCAAAGAGTAATGATCACAACATAGGGCACCATCTTCGAATGGCGTTCAGCGCAGATGTGCGGAGGAGCAATTGCATTTCATAGGGATATGGTAGGCGCACATTTAAAATCACCAAGGGCAACCTCGCTGTTGGCGAGGTTGCCCTTGGTGATTTTAAAAGCTCATCGGCACGATCCTGCGATTCGCAGGATCGTGCCGATGAGCTTTCTATTGCGCGGACTGCTGGTGAAATTTGTTGCAGGTTTTATATTCCGCGCAGGAGCTCGCACTGGCTTCTGTGCGAAGCTGCATTCTCTTCACTATGGTAATATAAATGATCATTATGGAGCCGGCATTCTTATCTTCGGATTCAGCAATTTCTTGCGTGGAATTTGCGTCCTTACTTACAGAGTAAAATGGATTTTAGCTTTACATACCTTTCGATTCATTCGGAAAATTGAAAAACATCTTTACTCCCTTTAGCAAGCAAGATCCTTTTGCAATTGGTCAATGTTATAAGTTTTCCATTCATCCTGAAGAGCAGTCTTCACAACACAGAGTGTCATCTTTGAATGGCGTTCAGCGCAGATGTGCGGAGGAACAATTGCATTTCATAGGTATATGGTAGGCGCACATTTAAAACCACTAAAAGCAACCTCGCCAGAAGCGAGGTTGCTTTTAGTGGTTTTAAAAACTCAAGAGTAAGATACTGCGATTCGCAGTATCTTACTCTTGAGTTTTGTATTGCGCGGACTGCTTGTGAGGTGTGTCGCAGATTTCATATTCCGCGCAGGAGCACGCACAAGCTTCTGTGCGGGGCTTCTACACTTTTAGAATCTTCCCTATTCTTCACTATGGAGCAGACGTTCATGTATTCGGATGCTGCACTTTCTTGTGTAGAATTTCATCGTTGTGTGTGGTGCTGGGGCAACAAATCCAAGCCATAAACTGATAATAGATTAAGATTATTGGGTTTTTGATATGGCACAGATTTGTTATGCCTGTCGGAAAACCAAAACAGCATGAACAGTATAGCAGAATCTTATCCTCAATCAGAAGATCAGGAATTGATGTTCTTCCGATCCTTAAAAACGGAAATGCGCCTGTTGCCAACGCGGAAGATCGTTGGAATTGTAAGAGTGGTATTGACGAGTTTGGCCAAAAGTTTACCTACAACACAAGTGAATGAAGTAGTAAAGAAATTACCTTCTACACTTCAAATGGTTTTTACTCATTCCTGGAAATCAAATGATCAATATCAACCCGTTGTTCATTTAGATGAATTGGTTGAAACTGTTTGCAACACTGAAACAAAGAAGGGTGTTCTTTTCACTAATGAAGTGGAAGCTCTCAAATATGTTTTGATTGTGATTAAAAATCTGAAGATCGTTTTCGATAAGATCGGGGTAACTGTTTTTCCTTACTCCATGATCTCTGAATATCAACAAGCAGTACAGGAAGGAGCTGTTTAAATTTTCTTCTACTAAATAAATTTCACAACTTAATATTTATACTATGTTACGCTACGCTGCTATTTTCTTCGTCATTGCTATCATTGCTGCCATCTTTGGATTTGGTGGCATTGCTGCCGGTGCTGCCTCCATCGCGAAGGTTCTATTCTTTGTATTTATTGTTCTGGCTGTGATCACCATTCTTTTTGGCGCATCACTTTTCAAGAAACGATAGATTCGGATAGAACAAATTTTTCAATAATGAGGTAAACGGAAATAGAGCATAACTTTAAATAGTTGTGCTTATTTATTCCATTACTATAAATGTAGTGTGGCTGATCCTTTCCATTATAAATTGAATTTTCAAATGCAGCAAATGGAAATCAAACGGCTTGGTTAGAAAATAAGCTGCACCGAGTTTTTTCGTGTCATCGATATCTCTTTGAGCCGATGAGGTAGTGAAAATGATAACGGGAATATCTTTTAATTTAAAATCCTTTTTTAATTCAGCCAGGCATTGTCTTCCATCCATGCGTGGCATATTCAAATCCAGAAAAATAAAATCGGGTAACACATTCATCTTACGCAGTTGCATTAAAGCATCTTCGCCACTGATCGCGATGACACACTGAACATTACCATCCATTTCACTAACGGATTTACTGAAAAAAACGCAGTCATCGCTGTCATCGTCAACAATCATGAGTGTCTTCATATCTTCCACTTTACTTGCGCTAAATCCTACCACCATTTCCGAAAGAGTAGTAAAGCTAGTCTATTGTTGAGGGAATATGCTACATTGTTGGGTATTACTTTCTACCCATTGGGGTAACACTTTCTATTAAATTAAATTAAATTAAATTAAATTAAATTAATCCTCATATAAACACTTGAATGGGCACTTAATGACTGTTACGATGAAGTGGCATGCTTTTGCAGCTAACTGTGGCATAACTCAACTATTGCCAGTTTTAATTTTTGTAACGGCACTTCTATTCTCTTCGAGCATTGCGTTGTTATCAAATGATTAAAATCAGTCTTTAAGTGTGTAATACTTCATCTGTAGCGAACTATACCAGCATTATTACAAATACAAGGGCCAAATATGATTTGGGTTAGCTTAACTTTACTCACCTTACCTACGCAGAATGGCAATTCAGAAAAAAGACAAAGTCAAACCACCCGCCACAATTCAACTTTTTCCAATTGTGGGTATTGGCGCTTCAGCCGGTGGACTTGATGCTTTCAAGCGTTTGCTAAAGGTTATCCCGGAAGATTCCGGAATGGCGTATGTGCTGGTTCAACATCTGGATCCGTCTCATGAAAGCATTCTGCCCGATATACTTTCTCGGACTACCCGCATACCTGTTCATGAAATTACGGATGACATTCATTTAGCACCCAACCATATTTATATTATTCCCGCTAACAAAATGCTCACCTCAATCGATGGTGTGCTCAAGCTCGCTCCTCGTGATTTAAAAAAAACGAAGAACTTGCCCATTGACCTGTTCTTCACTTCGCTTGCTGAAGTGCATACAAGCTTTGCTGTTGGTGTGGTGCTTTCCGGTACCGGATCTGATGGAACGATCGGGTTGAAAGCAATTAAAGCACATCGCGGAATCACCTTTGCACAAGATCCACAATCGGCTGCTTACGATGGTATGCCTCAAAGTGCTGTCAATGCAGGTGTAGTGGATTTTATTTTATCTCCGGAGGAAATTCCTGCGCAATTACTCGATATTAATAATGCACACTCACCCACTTCCAATCTAACAGAACAAGAGGAAAAGTCGAAAGTGAATGATTCAGCTTTCAAGCAAATTTTATCGATCATTCGTCTGAGTAGTGGTGTCGATTTTACGTATTATAAATTACCCACGCCACACAGGCGTATTGCCAGGAGAATGGCATTGAATAAAACCACAACGCTTTCTGCTTATCTGAAATTTATACGGAACAATAGAATAGAGCAAGATGCCTTGTTTCAAGACATGCTCATTCCCGTTACCTCTTTCTTTCGCGATCCCAAAACATTTCAGGAGTTAATTGATTTCATCATTCCGATGATGCTCAAAAACAAATCGGTCGATGAGCCTGTTCGCATTTGGGTTGCGGCATGCTCCACAGGTGAGGAAGCGTATTCGTTAGCCATTTGTCTTCACGAATGCTGCGCAGAGAAGTCATTGAATATACGAATTCAAATTTTCGCCTCTGATATTTCGGAAGCGGCAATTAAAAAAGCAAGAATTGGTGTTTACACCAAAGCAGATGTACAATCGATCTCTGAAAGTCGCCTTAAGAATTACTTCACCAAACATAATGGCGATTACGAGGTTGGTAAGACCATTCGCGATATGTGCGTGTTTGCTCCGCATAATTTTTTGAAAGATCCCCCCTTTGCAAAAATGGATATGATTACCTGCCGCAATGTGCTGATTTATATGGATCCTTATTTGCAAAAGAAAGCACTTGCCACGTTTCATTATGCCCTTAAAGAAAAAGGGTTTCTTGTACTCGGTAAATCAGAGACCACAGGCGCGTCATCCGATTTATTTATTCCATTAGCACGCCACGAAAAAATTTATTCCCGCAGACCGGTACCTGGTCGTTTTACGCATGTCGCTACCGAGCGGAAAGAAGAATCGCTGGTCCTAAAGAACATTCCTTCTCAACGTGCAGGAAAGACATCAAGGAATGAAGCAACACAAACTGATTTCCGTAAGAGTGCAGAAGCGCTGTTGCTTTCAAAATACACTCCCACAGGTGTAGTGGTAAATGAATTATTGGACATCGTTCATATTCACGGAATCATTACTCCCTACTTGGAGCCATCGCCAGGCAAACCTAACTTCAACCTCATTAAGATGGCGCGCGAAGGGTTAGCGTTCGAGCTCCGCAATGCCATACACAAAGCCAAGACCATTCAGGCAACGGTTATTAAGAAAGGTATCCCAATAAGTAATAACGGAAAACAGTCCTTGGTTAGCATTGAGATTGTCCCATTAACCGGTACGGTCGAAGCGCACTATTTAATATTATTTAGTAAAACGATACTACCTTCTGTTGCAGAAGAAAAGGGTAAAATTACTCCAGCCTCTCAAAAAGTAAAAAAGGAAGCGCAATTACGCATTCAACAAGTAGAAAATGAATTAGCACAGAGTCGGGAAGACATGCGTTCCATTACGGAAGATCAGGAAGCAGCAAATGAAGAATTGCAAAGCGCCAACGAAGAGTTGTTGAGCAGCAGCGAGGAGATGCAGAGCCTGAATGAGGAACTGGAGACGTCAAAGGAAGAATTACAATCTACCAATGAAGAATTAACCATTGTCAATCACGAACTGCTCGATAAGCAAGAACACTTAAATGCCTCCCGCATGTATGCCGAGGCAATCATCGCCACGTTGCGTGAACCCCTTGTTGTTCTCGATAGATCCCTTCGCATTAAAACAGCCAATGCCTACTTCTACAAAAAATTTAACGTAGAGGAGACTGAAACGGAAGGGAAGCTGCTGTATGAAATACAGAACCGGCTGTGGGATGATCATTTGATGCGATCGATGCTTGAAAATATTCTTCTTCGAAAAATCAATTTAGAAGATTTTGAGATCAAGCTCAAATTTCCGTCAATGGGTGAACGCACGTTACTATTGAATGCCCGACAAATCGTAAATGAAAAAACAGCTGAACAACTCATTCTATTGGCCATTGAAGATGTTACAGAGAGAAAAGCTACTGCTCAACATATTATGAACTTCAATATTGAATTAGAAGCTAAAATAAAAGAACGGACTGCAGACTTAGAGCAGACCAATAGCCAGTTGCAACAATTTGCTCATGCTGCCAGTCATGATTTGCAAGAGCCTTTGCGAAAAATCCTGACGTTCACGAATCTGCTTCAGCAAAAACACGGAAGTGAATTTACCGGTGATGCAGAAAACTTAATGAAAAAAATCGTTGGTTCATCCGATCGGATGATAAGCCTTATTAAAGATTTGCTGGAATACTCCTACCTCATCAACCATGAAATCTCATTTGAACGAACTGATCTAAACACTATACTAAAGAATGTATTATCTGATTTTGAATTGCTTATTGAGCAGAAGAAAGCAATTATAAAAGCCACCAGGTTACCGATTATCAATGCCGTTCCGCTACAAATGAACCAACTGTTCTATAACCTGATCAGCAATTCACTTAAGTTCGCAAAAGAAAATGAGCCTTCTGTTATACGGATAACATCCTCCGTCCTTTCAGAAACGCAAATGACGCAGTATCCTTTGCTTAGCTCATCCTTCAAGTATTCAGAAATCATTCTGGAAGACAATGGCATTGGCTTCGATCAAAAGTATGCGGCTCAAATCTTCACCATCTTCCAGCGCCTACACGACAAGGCATCCTATAAAGGCACCGGCATTGGTCTCGCGCTCTGTAAAAAAATAGTTGAAAATCATAATGGAGAAATTTTTGTAAAAGCGAATGAAGGTAAAGGTGCAACATTCCATATCATTCTTCCTTTTGAAAAAGTCTAACTTCCCTTTTTAACACAATTCGATTTTAAATTCAATAGAAAAAAGGAAAGCCTCCTATCAGGGAGGCTTTCAGCATAACCAAGAAGAGTGAGCTACCTACCTGAAACCCCATACCTCAACTACACTCTTCCGGTCAGCTTTCTCTTCAGGTCACATCAAAATGTGATCTCTATTAATCGTTGTCGTCTTTCTGGTCTACTTTTATTTACCGTTTCTATTGTTCTGTTTGTTTTTATCAGACGCTGATGATTTCCCTTCTGATCCCTTTGCTTGCCCATCTTCTCTGCCTTTTCCCTGAGGTGGAGTCTGCGATTGATTTTGCTTTGGTGCATTCTTATCATGCTTCCCATGATCCTGATTTGCTTTATTGGTATTCATAGTTTTAAAATTTTAGTAAGATTTAAAACTATAGTGGAATAAACATGCCATCCATAAAAGAGGCAATGCACCTTCTCAGTGCCACTCTCACTTTATCACCTGTAGATTTTAGTTGTTTATTGTAGAGATTAACAAACACATATTTATCAGACCTGTGTGTTTCAGTCGGATGACAATTGTGATTTACTCCAACCAATCATCTAATTTGAATTGCTGAAGCGATAAAAGGCACAATTACAATTTGAAGAACATGACCTGATGACAAAGTATCACCCTGGCGCTTCAGCCTGTAACTTTTGAGCATGTGATGTGCTCATGAGTTAGGATATGAGTCAATAGTAGTTAACCAGGAACATAAAAGATGCATCACTCCCATCATGAGGAATTTCATGATGGGATGATGCCTGTGAAAAAGCAACCCGGGCAATTACATTTTTGTAAACCAAAATTTTCGAATGAGTTGTCTTAATGATCTGCCCATCCGTTCCAACATAGGTTCGTTATCCCGTACAATTTCCATGTGTACCTTTTTACCAGGAAGCGATTCATTGTCACTAAAGTTTCGGTGAGTGAAAGACGCGAACGTTGCATTCCCTGTCTTTATTTCCATGTTAGGATGATATATTATTCGCATGTTATCTTTCATACCGTGTTGTTTAGTGTATTGAGAATGCTGTTTATTTTTGTTTTGAAAATTTCAATTTTTGGCGATCTGACTAAAAGCAAAAAGTAAAAAAATTCTTTTCAAATGCAATATTAAGCTCATCCGGGCCGACCTGTCTTTAGCGGATTGATTCACCAGAGCAAAAACGAAAATACTTTCATCGGTTACGAGGTTTCGCATTTCATCATCAGACTGATGCGTCAACCGCGATGACATTTCTTCCACAAAACGAAATTTCATTTGGACAGACATATATACTGCATTTAAAGCTCTCCTAATTTAATAACCACCGCCAGTATTAGGACCCATAAAACTACCCCAATAAGCTCCTGAATTATCAAACTCATGCGAATTGGTTTTAGGCCAATGATCCTTGTCGAACCCTGGTGCTGCTTCCAATGTCTCTTTGGTCTGATCCAGTATCCATGCGTGTTCATTCGTATTAACCGCTAACAGACGAAAAGGAATGGCAAAGAATTTTTCTCCAATGCCTAGGAAACCACCGAACTCGATGATTATATATTCAATTTTACCAGTCGTGATATCAACCATGATATCTTTAATACCGCCCAGCTTCTCTCCTTCCTTGTTGATGACTTTATCCGCCATAATGGAAGTTGCAGTTAAATATTTCAGGGGCATATTGGGATGATTCCCTTCCTGATTAACGCCTGTTAAATTTTCTGATGTTAAGGTTGTCATAATTGTTTTTTTTTAGTGTGTTGTTTTTTTTTAAGTATTTCTATTGCCAATGTGAATGAGCGTATTTATGGCGACCAAGACGCATTACATATCTTCCTTCTACATATGATTTTTTTTCATTTGGAATTTGATGGTAATTTCCACTCTGCCATTGATAGCCTGATTTACTGTATTTCAAACGGCCCGTTACCCAGGCATAGCGCGGTGAAGGGCTGTCAGGAATTACTTCAGGATTTTCAGCCGGTAACAAACGCTTCATATTCATTCGACCGGAGCAGCTTGTTAAAAGAAGTGTCGCGCAGAAGAGCAAGGCAGTGTAAAGAGTGGGTATCCTGAATTTCATTTTGATGTTTTTGAATGACCTATAATTTCTTTTGTGTCACCAATTCCAAAAAATCCTCAAGATGCTTATTAAAATCAATGGGATTATCCATGCTGGATAAGTGCGCTGACTTTTCTAATTTATAAAGTGTTGATCCCGCTATTTTTGATTGCATGAACTCCGCTGCCGAGGGTGGGGTAATCTTATCTTCAGCACCTACCATGATAAGAACCGGTACTTCAATTTTTTCAAGATTGCTGCAGGTTTCAGATCGATCGGCCAATGCCATTAGCGTATTGCATACTACTTCGGCAGAGTTGCTTTCAATCATTCGCCTTACTTCAATCATTTCTTTCGACTTTTTCTTCACTGAATCAGAGAAGAAGAAACCCGATAGAATCTGATCGGCATATAGTTCCAGTCCGCCCAGTCGAATAGCACTAATTGATTTTAATCTTTTTTCCTTTGCCTCTGCACTATCTGCAGAACACTGAGTATCGCTTAAGATAAGCGCATCAAATCGTTCCGGAAATTTTTCTACTGCGCGAAGCGCGATATACCCTCCCATTGAAAAACCACAGAGAATTACTTTCTGAAGACTGAGCGTGTCCAGGAATCGTTTCAGGTCGGATGCGAATAAGTCAATGGAAAATTCCTCAGTGCCTTCTTCTGAATTCCCATAACCCCGAACATCATAGGTAATGACACGATACTTATTTCGGAACACTTCAGTCTGATCATTCCACATCGATTTATTCAGTGGAAAGCCATGAATAAAAACAATTACGGGAGCATGCTCATCGCCTTCATCCGTATAACTTACAAAAAGATCATGGATAGTTATTTCAAGTTCGTTTAGGGTTTGCATGTTGCTCACTTTGTATTATAATTTATCTCGCTAAATACCCTCCATCAATTTCCAGAGATGTACCGGTAATGAATGAACTCTCGTCTGATGCCAGAAAAACAAAAGCACTTCCAATTTCGATTGCTTTGCCAAAACGATTCATGGGATGTAAGGCCATGATCTGCTGTTTAACAATTTCGTTGTCATTGATTCCTCCTTTTGTTAAAAGAGGAGTATCAATAAACCCTGGACAAAGTGCATTAACGCGTATACCACTGACTGCATATTCCAGCGCAGCCGTTTTGGTAAGACCAAGTACACCGTGCTTGGCCGCTACATAGCCAGCTGATCCGGCAAAGCCTACCTTACCGAGGATAGAAGACATATTAATAATGCTTCCACACTTTTGCGAAGTCATCTGAAGCAGTTCCTGCTTCATGCAGTTAAAGACTCCGGTCAGATTTATGCGAATAACCTGGTTCCAACTTTCTTCCGTCATTTCAGCAATGGAAGTTGATTCTCCACCAATGCCTGCATCGTTAAGTGCTACATCGAGTGTCTTGAATTTTTCGATGGCTGACGTAATCGCGTTCGCCACACTTTCCATAGATGCGACATCACACTCAATAAAGGTTGCAGTATCTTTTTCACCTTGTATTTCTTTCATCGCTGCATCTATCGTAACGGAACGAAGATCGGCTACAACTACATTGGCTCCTTCTTTAGCAGCGGCAACAGCACATGCTTTACCGATGCCTGATAATCCACCTGTTATAAAAACAGTTTTGTCTTGAAGCCTTTTCATGTTCATTTTTTTGTTTCTAAATACTTAATGTCGATCCAGTAGATTTACATTATCTCCGGCTAGCTGTCGAGCTTTTCCCTTTGCGCATGGCATTCAGAATGAGATCTACGTATTCTTTTCGTTTCGAAACAACCGCATCCTTTTTCCCTTCAGCGGTTTCGATCCGAACAGCATATCGTTTGCGCATAAGCACCATGAGCCCAAGCCCAATGACGGCAATGAAAATTCCAATAGGGATTAAAACATTGGACTGTGAATACGCTGTAGGGATTGAAAGAAATTCAAAAAATGAAGCAGGAAGAAAATACAAATAGCCATCGGCTGCAATCACTGCTCCAATTATGAAAACGATTAATCCCGGAATTCGATTCGGTCTCAATACGCTAAGTCCAAAATCTGTAATTCCTTTTAATCGGTACAACTTCTTCTTCGTTTGCAAAGTGGATTGTGTTACGAATACCTCTTTGCCATCAGAGTATAAAAACTTATTTTGTTCCATGATGTTTAGTGTTTATTTCTTTCGACCTGCGAATAATACTATTCCTCCAATACCGATTAAAACTAATCCGGTAATGGGCGACCAATAGATCGGTGTTTTTTCTGTTCTGTTTATTTCCACCGAACCAAGATCAACTACTTTCTTTTTTGTGAAAACGTTGAATCCGGTAAACACAGTCATTAAAATACCGATCACGACAATTACAATGCCCAGGTTTTTCATATTGGTTTTAGTTTGTTTTCGAAAATGAATACAATTCCTGTCCCACTTTTAAGATGATGGAATCAGAGTCGAAATAGAGTTTTAGAAAAGAATGATGTGGAATTAATTACACAGGCTGACTATTAGGAGCACACTAGTGTTCGGAGGCTGTGTTACATACATAATGGATGCAACAGTTGCCGGTCACCGGAAACTTGTAACTGGTATCTGGTAACCGAATCTACTCTGCCAGTTTAAAAAGAATATTAAACGTAGTGCCCCTTCCTTGTTCACTCATTACATGAATGTCGGCATTGTGGCTATCGAGAATATTTTTTGTTGAGGTGAGACCTAAACCAAGGCCACTTGGTTTAGCGGTGAAGAAGGGCTCGAATAATTTATCCATTTCATCAGCCGAAATGCCTTTTCCATTGTCAGCTATGGATATGATGATGTTGCTATTTTCACGACTGGTGCGGATAGAAAGAGTCCCTTCATTTTCAGTCATGGCTTCAACGGCATTGATGACGATGTTGAGCACTGCAATTTTTATTTTCTCTTTATCTACGAGAATTCTTGGCAAGTCTTCCGCAAATGTTCTCTCCAGTTTAATTTCTTTAAGATTAATGCGATCAATCGCCAATGCAATGGTCTCGTCCATCACTGTATTCACGGATGTTAAATCCAATTGAAGTTCTTTTGGTTTGGATGAGTTGAGCATCTCTCCTATCAAATGCTCAATCCGATTTGCGTTACGCTGGATGATGTCTGAGTACAACCGAAACGTTTCGCTGGAAGAGGATACCTCATCCTTTAAATGTTCAAGCGCAAGATTCAAATTTGTGAGTGGATTCCTGATTTCATGCGCCACAATTCTGGCCATTTTACCGGTCAATAAAAGTCGCTCCGCGTCAATTAAATCCTTCTCTGCTTTTTTTCGAAGGGTGATGTCGTGAATGATACCCTGGTAACAACAGAAATCAGATGACTGATCCGGAATAAAAACACAATTTAACAAGCACCACTTCTTTACTCCGTGCTTATTAATAAGTAACACTTCGAAGTCTTTTATTTGCTCACTTGTCTTGAGTGTTTTATAAAAAAAATGGTAGTCCGATTCGTCCGCAAATATTTCACGAATCTCCAACTTCCTTCCTTCTTCAAGAGTATATTCAAAGAACTGATAGAAAGAATGATTCAAATCGATGAGCGTAAAATCAAAGCGCGCTAAAAATATCGGGTCGATTGAGCGCTCAAACAGTGAACTGTATTTCTTTTCTTTCTCGTCTAGCTCTCGAATAACTTTTGATTGCGTAACTGCATAGCGAATACTTCTTTCTAACACGGAAGCATTTAATTCACTTTTAATTAAATAATCGGCAGCGCCATATCGACTGGCATCCAAGTCAACTTTCAAATCTCCCTGACCTGTCAGGAGAATAGAAGGTTTTAATACTCCCTTATCGTGTGCATACTTTACAAGGTCTAAACCGTTTTCACTTCCCAATCTGTAATCAATCAGGAAGACATCAAAGTCGCCTTTTATCATTTGATGTTGGGCCTTTTTCAAATCCGATTCCCAGGACACTTCAAATTTGTAGTGCTCGCTTCGCGAGAGGTATTCGCGCGCCAGAAGAACATCATCTTCATCGTCCTCTACAATCAGAACTTTAACCAATAAACCGTTCATAAAATAATTAAATGCTTTTAATGGCGTGGTAGTGCCACGGTTCCAAACCAATATTTTCCGATCTCACGTTTTAATCGCTCGGTAAGATAACGATAAATCGCGAGCCCACTCCTTGTTTACTTTCAGCAGTAATGACACCCCGGTGATTAGCTATGATCTTTCTGCAAATGGCCAGGCCGATGCCAGTTCCTTCATAATCCATCCGTCCATTCAGGCGTTGAAAAATATTAAAAATCTTTTCAAGGTACTGTTGTTCAAACCCAATGCCATTATCTTCCACCGTGAACATGATGTACTTGGTGTTGGGTTGAGCAGCCGGAAAGTACTTTTGTTGCTCTGCGATTGTTAATAGGCTAGAGTAAATATTAACTATTACTTTTTCATTCGCCTTATGAAATTTGATGGCGTTGCTAATTAAATTTTGGAAAAGTCTTTTGAGTTGTGCCTTATCTCCCCTTATGGAGTGAAGATTTCCTGCAGTGATGGTTGCACCTTCTCTTACAATTTGATTTTCTAAATCCTCCAGTATCTCAGTAATTATTGGATTCACGTCCACAGTTTCATGCTGTGCTGAATTTCTCGAAACCCTTGAGAAGGACAACAGATCCTGGATCAAAATCTGCATGCGTGCTGCGGCTCCCTGCATCCGATCGATATAATCCGCTCCAGTTGCCTCTACTTTTGAACTATATTTTGTTACCAGTAAATCGCCAAAGGCTCTGATCTTCCGTAGCGGCTCCTGCAAATCGTGTGACGCTACATAAGCAAATTGTTCCAGGTCTTCATTGGATCGTTTCAAGTCCATGTTCATATGTTCCAGCTGCTTCTCTTTTAATTTAATATCGGTAATATCAACAACGATACCCAATATATTTCCCCATTCAATTTCGGTTTCGGTTGTTACCGAGATATAGAAATGACGAATTGAATCATTCACATTGCATTTATATTCCATTCGGAATCCTTCCAGCTTTTTCATCGCATTGGTAATGAAGTTCCGAAGGGACTCTTTATCGTCTTCATGTGCGTATTCAATGAATGTATCCCACGAACGTTTCTCTTCACTTACATTGCCCAGTATTCTGCTTAAGCCATCAGACCATACCATCGTATTCGTTTTCGCAGTCCATTTCCAACTGCCCATACTGGCCAGTACTTCTGCTTCTTTCAATAATAATTCACGTTCCTTTATTAACGCAATCTGGTTTTTCTGTTTGGTGATATCCGAAAAGGTAACTACAAAACCATCGTCCAACTTAACTGCGGAGATATGAAACCAGGTATCGATCCCTTCTCCGGTATAATAAATTTCCATTGACATCGGATAACCTTTTTCAACCACATCTTTGTATAAATCAAAGAGGCCTTGCTCTTTATTGCCCGGCATTACATTAAGCAATCTTTTCCCTATCAGGTCTTTCTCTTTATTGAGCGATGCATTAAGACTTGTGGCATTGACAAGTATCCATTCAAAATCAATTATTTCATTTTCAGCATTGCGAATCGATTTGAACGCCATAATACTATTGATGGAATTGTCAAGCACATTTCGCAGAAGGGTTTGTGTAAACTCACGAACCTGTACTTCGTTTTGAAGAGCTGAATTACTATTGGCAAGTTCGAGTTCAGTTTGCTCACGTTTTCTAAGAGCCTCCAGTATTCTGAAGAAAAGTATGACGGCACCACCAATGGCAATGAGTGTGTACACTAAAATGGCGAGTGGTGCGATACTTCGAAAATCGGTTTCCTTGTTTGTGCGGTCGATCAAAATCCGATTTTCAACGTCCATAATTACACTGATCTGATTTCGGATAGCATTCATATTATTCTTTTCCTCTATGAGTAAATTTTTCTCATAGGTATCCATATACAAAGCGGAACGATCTGCATTGGCAAGAATTCTTGAAATCAAAAGAAACTGATAATTGATGAGGGCCTGCAGGCTATCCACTTTCTTCGCCTGGTCCAAATCACCTGATACCAGACTATCCAATGTTTTAACCAAAGGCGGAATAGTTTTAGTGGCCGAATAATAAGGATCGATGAAACTGGTATCACGTGTTAACTGGTAACCACGATGTCCGGTTTCTGCATCTGTTAAGGAAGACATGGTTAATTCCAGTGTTCGCAGTATTTTGTTCGAATGGCGTATCCATTTCACTTCATCCGTATAGTTGCTTAAATTTTGATACGTCAGAAAACTAACTGCAATCAATACGACAACAATAAAAAAGAAGGTTATAAGGGAATAGTATTTCTTCATTTTGTGGTTATCTGTCTACAGTTGTGCATTTTTTTCAATGTTAAAAATAACTTCATCATATAAAATCTTTCAAAATCAAGCTTTCTTCTATTCTTCAGAGATGGCCTAATTATTACTATACATTAAACAACCAAAAAATGGAATGATTATGAAAACAAAGAACAAATTTTTAATTGCTATAGTGACAGTGGGTGTAATGTCTTTACTGTTTACTGATTCAACGTTTGCACAGGACATCGTAAGCCGATCTGCAAGAATGGGTATTAAAGGTGGTCTTAACGTAAGTAATTTATTCATTGATGATGTGTCTGATGAAAACGCGCGATACGGATTTAATGTTGGACTTTATGGTCAGGTATTGTCTAGTGATGTAGCAGCACTTCAATTGGAATTGCTTTATTCTACAAAAGGGTCCAGAGCGTTTTACGATGGCACATTCGAACAAGAAGTAAAATACAATCTCAATTATCTTGACTTGCCTGTGCTGGCAGTGATTAAATTGGGTCAATCGGCTGAGATTCATTTAGGTGGTTATGCTAGTTATTTGTTAAACGCCAATATCTCTTACGATGGCGATTTTGCAAATGGAACAGATGAAATTGACAAAGACAATTTAAAATCATATGACTTAGGACTCATAGGTGGTATAGGTTTTAACTTTGGAGCTGTTCAGGTTGGAGCGCGTTACAATTATGGTCTTGTTAAAATTGCAGATAGCGATGCTGCACGAACTGCAATTGGTGATTCTAAAAATTCAGTTGCCCAGCTTTACGTATCCTTTAATCTTGCACAGCAGAAATAGTAGTGTTCTATCCGATATAAAATAAATCCCTTTCAATATTGAAAGGGATTTATTTTATATCGGAATATTATAAAGCTTTAGTTTATTGTAAAGCGTCTTTCGATCAATATTTAATAGTTCTGCAGCTTTCGATTTGTTGTAGGCTACTTTTTCCAGAACTTCAACAATGGCTTGTCGCTCAGCAGTACCGGCAATGGATTTTAAAACGCCTTTACTTTCTTCCAACTGCAAACTACCATTCGTATCATTTCCATGAATAATTTCGCTTGGCAAACTGTCGCTCATTATTTCATCTCCAGCCGTTAACAACACAGCGCGTTTCACAACGTTGGCCAATTCGCGTAAGTTTCCATGCCAATAGTAGTTACGAAGAAATCCTGTTACTTCATCTGAAAATATTTTTACGTCTTTGTTCAGCGAAGCATTTGCCTTCTTTAAAAAGTATTGTGCAAAAACCATGATGTCATCCTTGCGCTCACGCAACGGAAGCAACTGAATTTTAAATTCATTTAGTCTGTGGAAAAGATCTTCTCGAAACCTTCCCTCCTTAACCGACTTTGCTAAATCTTCATTTGTTGCCGCGATGATGCGTACATCAATTGCGGTATCTTTGGTTGCCCCTATCCGCTTGATTTTTCGCTCCTGGATAACGCGTAATAGTTTGATTTGATTCTCATAGGACAAATTACCAATCTCATCCAGAAAAATAGTACCACCATCGGCAACTTCAAAGCTGCCCTGCTTGTCGGTAATGGCACCGGTGAAGGAACCTTTCTCGTGACCAAATAATTCACTGCCAGCCAATTCTTTTGGTAATGCTCCACAATCAATAGCAATGAAAGGTTTATCATTTCGCTTGCTGAATTTATGAATAGACTGCGCCACAAATTCTTTCCCTGTACCGGTTTCACCATGCACAACAACAGACATATCCGATGGTGCAATGAGCTCAATGTGACGCTGCACGGTTTGCGATTGTGCACTGGTGCCCACAATAAAATCAGCGGTAGAAAGAGCTTCACTTCTTCCATTCTTAGCCCTTGGTTTGCCATCTTCCGCAGGCCCCATATTATTACTACTTCGGGTCTTATTCTTTTCTAATGTTTCCCGAATGGTAACCAAAAGCTCGTCCGGAAAGAGAGGCTTTGTAACATAATCGTTCGCCCCATATTTAAAGGTTTCAACCGCTGTTCGTACATCTGAATATCCTGTTATAATAATGACGGCAATGGAAGGTGAGAGCACTTTTATTTTTTGGAGCAGCTCCACACCGTTGTAATCCGGAAGGCGATAATCACAGAGCACAAGATCGAAGTGATTGTTTCGTAGTAACCGTAAACCCTCTTCACCTTTATGCGCTACCTCAGTCGGGTAATTATTTTTCGTGAGGAATTTCGAAAGCGTCAGGCAAATGTCTTTATCATCGTCAATGACTAAAATGTTGGGCATGTTTGCGAAGTTTAATAGTTAATGTTAGTGTTAATGGTTATACAAAGTTTATTGCGTGAAGTGCGTCATTAATTGTCTTCCTGGACAGAGGCTTGGCCACAAACAAATCCGCTCCATTTTTTATAGCTCTTTTCGATTCATTGT
This sequence comes from Chryseolinea sp., assembly GCA_039930485.1. GTDB lineage: Bacteria > Bacteroidota > Bacteroidia > Cytophagales > Cyclobacteriaceae > Chryseolinea. The sequence continues at coordinate 7,294 of JBDTTT010000084.1, read as the reverse complement.
CGTAGGCGCTGATGATAATGATTCTTGAATTCGGCTGTGCCTCTTTTAATTTTTGCACCAAAGTAAAGCCCGATCCGTCCGTCAGATTTAAATCGATAATGTATAAATCGTATGGATTGTAAACGGTCTTCGATAAAGCCTCTTTTATGCTTAAAGCATATTCGGCTTTTATTCCAATACTCTCCAATTGTCTCGTGACAAGTGTGCAAATGTCAATCTCATCATCCACTACCAATACACTTCCCATACTAAAATTTTGCTACCGATTATTAATAATGAACTTTATAGCCATGCACACTATTTTTCCGCTTCAATTCTTCTTTTGTGAAGAATGGAAAGAACGTTTTGACTAGGATTATGATAAGTCCCATAAAGACAGCGTATCCACCCAGCAGAGCCGCTCCTATTTTTACTAAATCCATCATCGTTAAATTGTTTGGTTGATGAACATAGAGGGAATAATGTGCCACAATCCAGATACTAAAATACACTGTTTTTAGCGCTCCTCGCGATATATGGCCACAGTAACGGGGAATATTTTCCACAGTTTGTGGAACGATCCTGATTTTTTATCGGCTCTGCATGTTGTTTTGGCATTGGCATCAATATTAGATGAATACAGGAAATTCAAATTATATGAGAGATCTACTTTACCTTATAGCCGTCATCCTTATCATAGGTTGGTTGCTTGGTGTCTTCTACTTCAGTGCAGGAGCCATTATTCACGTTTTACTGGTGTTGGCAGTAATTGCTATTCTGTTTCGTCTTATTGGCGGTGGCAGAGTCTAGAAAAATTATCCCTGTTAACCGTAACGGGGATAATTTTTTTTCGAAACGATCTACTTCCGGACGAATTTTTAAGTGGCTTGTAATCTCCATCATCAGTCTTGGTGTTCTTATCGTTTGCGCGGGATATATTCTTTCCTATTATGGACAGAAAAAAGCAGAGACAGAGTTTCGGAAAGTAAACGGAACCTTTTCGTCACTGAAGATTAATTTATTTGAGCGATCTGTTACGGTTCATCATATTTTGTGGAAATCCTCTGACGATTCAACTGAAAACAAAGCTTCCATTGGTCGCATTAAGCTTCAGGGAATCAGTTTGTTTCAACTGATCATCAACAAGCAACTGCATGCTCAGACGTTGCGAATTGACAGCGGTGCGATCCAATATCAACCTTCATTGAAAAAGGACACTACAAAAACATCACCTCATAAATCGTTTCCGTTTGAAATTGAAAACGTTATCCTGCGTGATGTTTTTGTTGAATTGAAACAGGATTCCGTTACAAAGATTGAAGCGTTGCTTAATCTTCGATACGGGGCATTAAAAGTTGATACACTCGGCAATCTTAATGCATCACTTAAGTCCGCCTTCCATTATTTCCAGGGTGACATAGCACATGTGAAAGTAAAGAAGGCGCATGGCCTGTACGCTTCTCACATCGATAAAATAGAATTCGATAGTGAAAATGAATCGCTGTCTATCGACTCACTCAAGCTTATTCCAACGCAAGGGAAATATGAATTTGCACATGTTAAAGGAAAGCAAGTTAGTCGATTGGATTTGACTGTTCGAAACGTTGCTATTTCCGGATTAAACTATAGCACGATCTTCGATAGCTTGATTTCGATTCGCAAGGTTGCTGTTCACGCGGCAAACCTCCACTCCTTCCGTGACAAACGCATGCCCTTTAAAAATGGAGTGATGGAGATGCCTATGAAAAGTCTTCAGAAACTGCAATTTGCTCTAGAGATTGACAGCATCACGATCGACAGCACAATGATCACGGTCGAAGAATTTGCAGAGCAAGCCACTCAACCAGGCCTTATTAATTTTCAGAACTTAACGGCATTGATGACGAGACTCAGCAACCGATATTATAATAACAAGCCCAAATATTCTCAGTTGGACGCGCATGCAAAACTCATGGGTAGTGGATTGATTACGGCATCGTTTCGATTTCCTTTGGATGATTCACCCTTGTATTCCGCGAAAGGTAAAATTGCAAATATGCCATTAGCTCATATTAATCCAATTCTGGAGAATTCAGCGTTGCTTCGAATTGAATCGGGTCAGTTAAATGAATTGTATTTTAACTTCAACTATACTGATTTTAAGTCAGAGGGAGCAGTAGAGATTAATTATGACAACTTACAACTTACTATGTTGAATGCGGATAAGGAAAAATCCACTGACAAAGTCAAAACCGTTTTAATCAATGCTTTTCTAAAGAAAACCAAAGATGAATCAACCGAACAGCGAAAGCGAACTGGAGCGATTAATATTGACCGTGACCGACATCGGTTTATTTTTAATCTGTGGTGGAAATCGCTTCAGGACGGGCTCAAATCGAGTGTGCTGGGTAATGAAAAGAATGAAAGAAATAATTAGTCCGTTCTTTCAACATACACATTATTGGTTTCAATAGAATTTTTTTGAGTGTGGAATAAGATGCTCACACTCAAGCGATTCTCCACACAACATTCAACATTCTCTCCGTAAGATATGCCCTTTTGCCGTGTATTTGGCACAAATTCAGGCATACGTTTTGGCATTATTGTTCGCTTATAGAAGCGAAGACAGAACTCACTTAACTGGACTGTATGCGAAACATGTTTATGGAAGTAACGGATAATTCAGGTAGCACAAACAAGGACCCTATCCACCAGGATTTATACTCCATAACACATGATTTGCGCGCGCCACTAATGTCCATAAAAGGGCTAATTAGTTTGTTAAAATCAGAAACGAATAAGGAAAATATTGATCAATATATTTCTTTCCTTGAGGCGAGTGTAGATAAAATGAACGAGACAATTAGCGGGATTATAGACTCTTCAAAAGGCAGTGAATCCAACGAGATTCAAAAACTGGAAATTGATTTCAGGAAAATTATTGCAGAATCCCTGCATTCACTGCAATTCATGGAAGATATGGATCGTGTTCACATTACCATTTCAGCTGAAGAATCCGGATTATTTCTTTCGGATTACAACAGAATATTGAGCATTTTTAATAACATGATTTCGAATGCTGTTCGGTATCGCGATTGCAATAAGAATTCCTTTTTGCATATCGATGTGTCGATTCGCAAGGGCGTAGCTACGCTGGTTTTTACAGATAACGGAATTGGCATTGACAATGCCTTTCAATCCAAAATATTCGACAAGCTCTTTCGTATTAGTAATGACCAACGCGGTTCCGGCCTAGGTCTTCACATTGTTCAGAAGAGTATTGTAAAATTGAATGGTACTATAAAATTACATTCCATTTTAGGAGAAGGCACTACCTTTACCATCGAAATTCCAAACTTACTCAGTAATATGAGCATCCATTGCGATTAAAGAAGAGAGTGTATTGAAGCTATCCAGGCTCCCATTATTTTTTACTGGCACCGGCTTCACTCTTTTTTTCTTCTCTTTCACGCTTACGCTTCTCTTTCTTCGTCTCCTGTATTTTACGAGGAGTAAACTTTATGGTATTGTCGGTATTCTTTTCAAAGGCCTTGACAAATGCATTTTTGAAAATATTCCAGATGCTCGGCCATGTTTTTGCTTTTACATTGTTTAAATCACCTGCCAGGTCTGCCTTGGTTGCAAATTGATCTTTCTTCTGGTTCGTAAAGATTTCAACAAAGAATCCAACAATAGATTGCCATACTAAATTGAGGCCGTCTTTTTTGTCATTTTTCCAACTGACAATTTTAACATCATGCGCGAGTGGCTTTACATATCCCTTTATTATTCCGTCTTCAATTGTTAATTCGGAATACACATTAAAGACACCTTTCTCTACATCTACTTTTGCATATGCTAAGAAGAAATCATTTAAGGCAGGCATATTGATGGATTCAAACTTCATGTCCATATCCAGATCCGGAATCTCTTTCAACACATTAATGTCCATATCGATCGTCAACTTTCCATTGCCTAAGGACACGGCTGTTGCTTTTACTTTAGAAGGTAATGCTATGGTTTGATCATCAGCGTTGTTAAGATTAGTTGCCAGTACATGCAACTGCTTTAAATGAATGTCTACCTGAGGTTTCGTTGTGAAATCATAAAAAAACACGGAACCATTTTCAATTTCAAGCCGATTGATTTGCAAGGGCATAAGTCGCTTAATCGGTATTGTCCAATCGACATCCTCTCCAGTTTGATTGGTTGTTTTTCCAGCAGCATTTTTCTGGTCGCCACCAATGAAATTTAACTTGGGATTCCTGAAAATTACTTCACCCACAATAGATCCTTTGAAGATCGCACTCCATTCTACAGAGAGATCTGTTGTGGGGATATCGATAAACGGAATTTTCTCAATGCCCTCTACTTTAAAAAGTTTTAACTCGCGAATCATGTAGGCGCCCTGAATCAAATGAATATCAACATCTGTTATAGAACCTGTGTATCCCGGAATATCCGCCAGCACCTTATTCACAAATCGTGTTACAAAATGGGGTAACATTAATCGCGCAATGATCAGGATCAGTACAACACTTCCTATGATGATATACTTCCTTTTTATTTTCTTAATTTTCATGACACGTTGTTTCTATTTAGCAGGCGCTTTTTCATTCGGTATTTCTACAATTTTAAATCGTACAGCATGTGCATAAGGCTCAATCGGTCTTCCTGATTCATGAGCATAAATCGAGGTAAGTTCAGCGCCAAAGAGAAAGATGACGGTTGAATAATAGACCCAGATGAGAATAACGACCAATGATCCGGCAGCACCATAGGCAGAATTAATCGTACTGTTGCCAACATAAAATCCAATGAGGTATTTACCCAATGTAAACAGCAAGGCAGTCAGAGAAGCACCCACCCACACGTCCCTCCAACGAATTCTTGCATCCGGCAATACTTTGAACAGGAGGGCAAAAATGCAAGTGATAATGACAAATGAAATGGTCAGGTTAACACCTTGTATAATGTAGGTTGTTATGCCGTCAAAGAACCGGGTTACGATATTTTGAAAAATGACAAGAATAGTATCGAGTAACAACGAAACCAATAACACAAATCCAAAGCTGATCACCATGGCAAAGGATAATAACCGATTGATGATAAACTTCAGCCAACTCCGCTGTGGTTTTGACCTTATCCCCCACATGCTGTTCAAGCTTGATTGAAGGGACATGAAAACAGTGGTAGCACTAAACAGTAAAGCCACAAGACCAATGGCACGCGCTAAAAAACTGCTCATATCAAAGGCCGCATTCTGGATAATCTTCTCAATCTCAAGAGTACTCTCTTTTCCGATGAGGGCTCCTATTTGGTTTAAGAGTTCGGTTTGAACAATGTCTTTTTCATACACGGTAGCACCAATGGAGAGCGCAATAATCAGAATAGAGGGTAATGAAAAGATGGTTGAGAATGCTATTGAAGAAGCATAAGAAAATGAATCTCCCTTAAAAAAATTGACAGCGGCCTTCTTTGCAATGGCCCACGAGATATGAAATATTTTTTGCATAGTGACGCATTAGTATCGATGTGTTAACAATAAGCATACCCGCAAAAACAGAATGGATTGACGAAAGTAAACTGAGATTTGGGTATTCCATCACGTTTCAGGTGTAGAGAAAAGTACACGTTTTTATTTATCGTACTCCTTTCAAATCATTTGGAATCCAGCTCTTCGGTTGGCACGATAATGTTTAACAGAAGGTAAACCATACAGTACGATGAAAGAGGTGGATCAACCATTCTATAAAAAGTTAAGTTTCAATCTGATCTCCATAGGATTGCTTTGTGTTGCCCTCTATTATGGAGGTGAAATCATCCTGCCTCTCCTTTGTGGGATATTGCTTGCCACGCTGCTGCTTCCCATCACTCATTTTTTAGTGAAGCGAAAAATTCCAAAAGTATTCTCCATTCTGATTCCAATAATAGTAGCGGTTGCCGCAGGTGCGGGAATACTCTATCTTCTTTCAGCTCAAGTAATGCATTTCGTGGACGATATTCCTGCGCTTAAAGAACGAATGAACGAGGTGGGCCTGTCCTTTCAGAAATGGATACGCGAGAGCACAGACATGACGATCCGAAAACAAAATGTTTATGTTAAACAGGCAGTTGATAATCTAAAAGAAAAGGCGCCTCAAATAGCAGGCCTAACAGTAGGTTCCATTACCGGAATATTAACCTATGTCGCTTTAGTGCCGATCTATACCTTTCTTATTTTGTATTATCGTGACGTTATCAAGAAATTCTTAGTGGACGTTTTCAGAAATGGTTCAGAGGAAAATGTAAGAGAGATTCTTACGCAGTCCACTACCATATCACAACAGTTTGTTACGGGCTTATTAATTGAAACGGCTATTGTTTTCGCGCTGAATACTGCGGGCTTCTTAATATTGGGAATAAAGTATGCCGTATTCTTAGCCTTGCTTGCGGCACTACTTAATTTAATACCCTATGTCGGGATGTTGACTGCAAACGTTTTGTGCATGATCATTACCCTCACCAGTTCTGAGAACATAAGTGATGTACTCTGGGTAGGTGGTATCCTGGCCGTTGTTCAGATCATCGACAATAATGTAAGCATGCCCCTCATTGTTGGAAATAAAGTCCGCATCAATGCCCTGGCCACTATTCTTGGTGTGCTTATTGGTGGTGCGCTTTGTGGAATAGTCGGAATGTTTCTGGCCATCCCCGCGCTGGCCGTTTGCAAAGTGATCTGCGATAAAGTTGATGAATTAAAACCCTGGGGTGAATTGTTAGGCGATGCAAACGGTGCAGAAGATCAACCAAAGAGAAAGAAGAAAGTAGCATTAGTAAACCATTAAAAATGAAACATATGAACAACACAACAAAAATAGTTTTGGGAATGGCGGTAGCAGCCGCAGCCGGTGCAGCCATCGGAATGTTATTGGCGCCAGAGAAAGGCACAGACTTACAAAAGAAAATTAAGGATGGTGCAGCCGACTGGTTGAAAGAATTTAACGGATTGATTTCAACTGGCAAAGAGGTTGTGAATCAAGTGAGGTCGAACACAGAGCAAGAGCTCAGCAACATGAAATCCGAGCTTTCTGATTTTACGGATTTGGACTCACGTCTTCAATAAGTACTGTACCATGGAAGAAGAAAAAAATACAGCCGAGAAATGGGTTGATGGTGCCGAAAATTTCATTGAAACGTACCGCGATCTGATTACCATCCGAATTGTTGAGCAAACTTCCCTCGGGGCATCCTTTAGTGTTCTGGGAATTTTAATCTTGTTGTTTGTCTTGTGCATTTTGCTCTTCGCTGGTTTAGGCGCGGCCTGGTGGGCTGGTGAAGCGTTGCAAAACCGAAC
>JBDTTT010000083.1:0-24239 GCA_039930485.1 Chryseolinea sp. | reverse complement strand
GAATCCGAAAAACTTCCGGCATCGAACTCTACACCAAATCCGAAATTATAAAACTCAATGCCATTGCGTTCCAAATGCTCCCACATGGAGCCAGCCTGATTATAACTCTCTGGAAAAATAGCACCTGCAGCTCCTGTCATTCCAAACTTGCCCGGAGCTTTTGATTCTTCTTTCATGCTTCGCTGACCTCCGTAAGCAGCAGGTGCATGTGTCTCCATCCATTGGTTGGGATATGTATTGGTGAGCCACACATGTCCATCGGCTGAAACATCCGAATCAACATAGAAGTTATCACTGATGCTAAACTGTTCAGCTAATGCAAGATGGTTTGGCATTACAGTAGCATTTTTTACTTGTAAGGTTTTCTTTTGATTTGTAAATGATACGTTGGCTGCATAACGGGCAAGAGATGAATCTCCTTTTCCGGAAGTTAATTGACCAAACACTTCATCATACGTTCTGTTTTCTTTCGAAATAAATACAATGTATTTGATAGGCGAGTCTTTTTCTTTTGCAAAGGCAGGAATTGGACTTTTATCATTTGAAGTTGTCACACTTTGAAATGAGAAATTATTCTCTACTACTTTTTTGGTGAGACTACTTAATTCCTGATCTGTTGGAATATCCATTATCGATACGGTACCCAGCATCAACGCACCAATGTAATCTGCCGATGGGTGATCGAAAGCAGGTTTAAAGTTTTTGCCACCATTCGGACCGCTACCAAAGCCTTTTGCATTGGCAACAATAAGTTGTTTGCCATCGGGCGTAACCTTGAGCTTTGATGGAAACCATCCTGTAGGGATGTGACCCAATACCTTCTGCGATTCAACATCGACAACGGCTACGGCATTGATGCCGGCCTCCGCTACATATAATCTTTTTTGATCGGGTGAAAGGGTGAGACCAAAGGGAATTACACCTTTTAAATTCCCAAGACGTTCATCCAGTTTTAATTCAATGCTGTTTACTACCGTATCGCGCAATACATCAATCACTGAAATATTATCGTTGTTACCATTGCTTACATAAACATATTTGTCGGTAGCAACCATCGAGTTCGGACTTGATCCACCGACAGCAGAAATGCCTTCCACTTCTTCACCCACTAATACACCTGTTTTGATTTTTGAAATCACGCTGGGATTCGGCTTGCTCACATCGATTCCCCATACGGAGAAAGATTCAGGAACATTGGGATCACCAAGTCCTTCAAATTCCAGCGTATCATTTTTGACACCTTCCTTCATTTCCTTTGAGCCATACGCTGATGTTGGAAATTTTTGGGCCGTTTCTTTTATTCTCTTCTTGTCTAACGATTTGATATAACTGTATTCAAACATACCCACGTTGGCTACATAAACGGTCTTCTCGTCAGGCGACAGTGCAATGCCAAAAGGATAGCGACCCGTTTTGATATTATGAATAACGCTGTTTGTCTTGGTGTCAATCACAATCATTCGGAATCCAATCTGATCGACAGCATATAATCTGCTTCCATCTTTATTCAGTACAATATCACCAATATAGGCATCGCTGTAATCATTGTTATCAAGTGACTTGTTGCAGGAAATTTCTCCCAGCTTTTTGTTTGTGGTTAAATCAAAAATGTAAATCCTGTTTTGTTGCCCTCCGGCTACATATACTTTTCGACTATCGGGCGAGATGGCCAGTCCCATAAACACCGCTTCTAATAAACCTTCTTCGGGATTCAAGGTTTCGGGAATTTGCTTTAAGGAAGGTGTTGCTGAATTATAATCCTTGATAATAGAGATAGAGAATGGACCAACCCCGGAGTTTGCAGTGATGATGGTTTTACCATCGGGACTTATGGTTAAACCGAATGGATGTGGTGCCACCGTAATTTGTTTTCCCAGCGGTGTGATGAGCCGACCATTTGGAATGACAGAAGTACCTTGTCGATCAATGTGAGTGTATTGATTGCCTGCTGGAGCCGTTGCCGTCCAGACTTTTGTTTTCTCTTGCTCTTCTTTTTTATTACAAGAGACAAGGACTGTAGCTAAAACCAAAAGGCCAATTCGCAGGCAGGACATATCACATGGAAATTTCATTCTCAGGAATTTTTTTAAGGCTGGGTATAGAAAAATCAATTGTACTCAAAGTTAGAACTTATGAGCGTGCGCAAAATACCGTTCCTGTATTTCTGATGGATGCAGTCCGTGATTATCTTTTTGTTACGCATTTAAAACGCACAAACAATGTTAGGGTATTCTAGGATCGTCTTAAAAAAACAATGTATCGCTAGGTAATAGCTTTTCGATTCATCACATTTATTTTATCTGCTTCACGTTTCCGTAACATGAGGTAAAGCATTGAGGAATAATTTTTTAAAAATCTTTTTCGGCTCTTTGTTTCCTGTTTGTTAACATCCTCTACACATTTTGTTTTCTTTTTGATAATCGGCATTTGTTGCGTGTGGCAACAGTCTTCACCTATTCTTGCAACTTCAATCGCAAGATCAATTCAGTATGACGTTTCAATTCAGCCTGACTTTCATATCAGCAACCTTACTTTTTGCAGCATGCTCAAAAGCACCAACGGATGTTGCAGTTGATAACAAATCATCGGATACCACAGCATACGTTGTTTCACGTCCGCAAGAAATTATTAAACCTGTATTGTCAACGGATACCGTTCAGTTTGATACCGATGACCCGGCATTTTGGATTAATGAAAAAGATTCATCTCAAAGTTTAATTATAGGAACGGATAAAGACCAGAACGGTGGTCTCTATGTATTTGACTTGAAAGGGAAAATCCAACGAGACAAAACCGTTAAAGGATTGAAACGTCCCAACAATGTTGATGTTGAATATGGAATGGTCATCGGTGGTAAGTCAGTTGACATTGCTGTAGTGACGGAACGTTTTACTCATAAGCTTCGGGTTTTCAGTCTTCCTGACATGAAGGCAATTGATCATGGAGGATTGCCGGTGTTTGAAGGTGAAACGGGTGAATTGTTTCGTGATCTGATGGGCGTTGCTTTGTATAAAGATTCCAAAGCAAATGTATATGCAATTGTCGGCAGGAAGAGAGGACCTACAGAAGGTTCTTATCTCTGGCAATATAAATTAGAAGATGCTGGTAAGGGTTCAGTGAAGGCAACACTTGTTCGAAAGTTTGGAAAGTATAGCGGAAAGAAAGAGATCGAGTCGATTGCAGTGGATGATGAATTGGGTTATGTATACTATTCAGATGAAGGTGTTGGTGTTCATAAGTATTATGCCGATCCGGAAAAAGATACTAGCGAGTTAGCATTATTTGCAACAACGGGTTTTACAGAAGATCACGAAGGCATTTCCATTTATAATGCCGGTGATGGAACAGGTTATATTTTAGTATCTGATCAGGGAGCAAATCAGTTTTTTATTTTCACTCGTGAGGGCTCACTCAACAATCCGCACGACCATCAACTTCTCAAAGTAGTAAAAACATCCACTCTCGAAAGCGATGGATCGGATGTTACAAACCTTTCTCTGAACTCCGATTTTAAAAACGGATTGTTTGTGGCCATGTCGACCAATAAAACATTTCAATACTATCGCTGGGAAGACATTGCCGGAAGGGATTTAAAAGTGAAAACAAAGTTACCATGAGAATGAAAGCATGTGATGTCGCCATCATTTGTTTTGACCATGACTTTTAACGGATAAAGAATTTGATTGGACTGTACTGATTCAATGAGAAAGAGATTCTATACTTTATTTCTGGTGATACTATTTTCATCCGCTACGGGATCGTTGATGGCTGCAATCGTTAAGGGAAAATTGCTGGATGAGAATAAGGACCCCATGATTGGGGCTCATGTTATTGTAAAAGGAGGGAAGCAATATTGCATCGTTGGTTTAGACGGATCATTTAGTATTTCAGGTTTGCCGGTTGGAAGTCACATGGTCACTGCATCCTTCGTTGGATATCTCGCACAGGAGAAAGAAGTGACGATTACGTCAAATGATCAAATTGTTGTGTTGGAATTTAGCCTCGAGCAGGATCAGAAGATGTTGAATGAAGTCGTGGTTCTGGGAAGTGTTGAAGGGGGCAGTGAACTGGAGGCCAGGAATAGCGAAAGGAATTCAAGCACCGTTATGAATGTCATCTCAGCCAGGGCAATAGAAATATCCCCTGACATAACCGTTGCAAATGTAGTTCAGCGCGTTTCTGGCGTTTCGCTGGTGCGCAATAGCAATGGTGATCCGCAATACGCAATTATTCGTGGCATGGACAAGCGATACAATTATACTCTTGTTAATGGCATCAAGATTCCCAGTCCAGATGAAAAGAACCGATACATTCCACTGGATATTTTTCCAGCATCACTTTTGGAAAGACTTGAAGTGTCAAAAACATTAACACCGGATATGGAGGGTGATGCTGTTGGTGGAGTCGTAAATATGATAATGAAGAATGCTGCTGGTCAATTGACAGTAAAGGGAGATGTGCAGGTTGGGTACAATCAGATTTTTATTAATCGTGAATTTTTGAAGTTTGATAAAAAGGCGGTAGACTATCAAACGCCTTACGATAAATATGGTCCGATTTACCAGGCACAGATAACTGACTTTAGTAAGAAGAACCTTGACATTACATCGGTAAAACCATTGCCCGATATTCTGGGAAGTGTTTCATATGGCAATCGCTTTTTCAAAGGTAAGCTGGGTGTATTAGTGGCCGGAAGTTTTCAGAATTCGTACCGTGGAACGAATAGCACTTGGTTTAAGGTAGCAATCGATACAAAAGGTTCAAATGCTCCCTCATTGGATGAACTTCAAGAGCGAACATATTCTACACAGCAGGAGCGATATGCATTTCATATCAAATCCGACTACGCATTGAATCAGCGAAATAAGATAAAGCTCTACATCGGTAATTACGCATTAAAAAATAGTCAGACACGTGATATGATGGTGTCACAACTTGATGCTCGCTATTATAGTGCAGAAGACGGCAATGCGATACTTTCTTTTAAGACCAGAACACAAATTGTTCAACAAAACATTTTTAACACAACACTTCAGGGTGATCATCAACTTGCTTCATTCATTAAAATGAATTGGTCAGCCGTGTATTCAAACGCTACAAATAAACAACCAGACAATGCGCAATTTGAAACCAATGGTAGTTTAACAAATTTTGAACAAGGTCCTGTTACCGTAGAGCGATATATGCCACGCAGCTGGCAGAGTAGCACAGAGCAAGATTATGCAGGTTATTTAAATCTGATTATGAAACCTGATTTTCTTGGACCTCAGAATGAGATATCGTTTGGCGGTATGTATCGGAAAAAAGACCGGGAAAATTTCTATAATAAATATTCATTCGATCCGGCACCCCCAACCCAAACAAAGGGTGTTGATTGGAACACCTTTTCGGATGTTACATTGATAGTTATTAACCCTCAGGGTAGTGTATATGATGCCCTGAATTATGATGCACATGAGAATGTGCTGGATTATTATGTACAAGGGAAATTTCAGCTGTTTCAAAAGGTTAATGTCGTGGGCGGATTTAGAGTGGAAAACACAGATCAGGGGTATACCCTTCGTTTTCCTCCCTCGAATGTAGAGCCTAGTCTCAGCCAAATCTACACCGATATCTTACCAAGTGTTTCTGTTAAGTACAAACTGAATGATCAAATGAATATTCGGTCCAGCTATTTTAAATCCATTAGCAGGCCTGGTTATTTTGAGATCGTTCCTTATAGAAGAGGTGGAGATCAGACTGATGGATTACCTGAAATAGGAAACCCGGAATTGAAGCATGCACGGGCTCACAATGTGGATTTGCGATGGGAATATTTTCCAAGCAATTTCGATCAGATTTTAATTGGCGCATTCTATAAGAAAATACTAGACCCCATTGAATATGCTTCGGTGTTTGACGCAACCGGATCTTCGGTCATTCAGCCAGGGAATTATGGAACAGCGTATAACTGGGGAATTGAATTAGACTATACAAAGTACTTTAACAAATTTGGAGTTAAAGCAAATTACACTTTTACAAATTCAACGATCACAACAACAAAAACACTATGGGCAAGAGAAGATCCGAATGATCAGTCGTCAACATTGATTCAACTCACGCCCAATCAAACCCGACCATTGCAGGGTCAGGCAAAGCACATTGGAAATTTGGTGCTTTTGTATAAAGACCAGAAGAGCGGTACTAACCTGCAACTCGCATTCGTTTATACCGGTGAACGCATTGAGAGCATCTCGCCCTACTTGGATAATGACTCATGGGTAAAACCCATTCTTCAGCTTGACTTCTCTGCTGAGCAGCGAATAAGTAAACATTTTGAACTATTCGCGAAAATTCAGAACCTTCTCAATTCCCCTTATGAGGTAATAATAAAAAAGCAACACCTTTTGCCGGAGAAAGAATACAAGCTTCAAACTTCTTACTCAAGCACACTCATTCGAAGAGATGAATATTATCAATCGTATCGTCTGGGTGTTCGATACACGCTTTAACTAACTCAATTTAAAATAAATAACTCACCATGAAACAACTCAAACTATTTACGTTAGCACTGCTAACCATTTCATTGCCCGCATATTTTTGGTCGTGTTCTTCTGACGAAGCAACGCCTCCTGCACCTCAAGTTACTTCTGACAAACCTACTTTAAACTTAGTACCCTACCAGGACGATGTTGCTACGTTAACCATTGTGGCTCCGGCTACTTTTGAAAGCATTACTGCTGTTGCAGACAATGGAGTAGTTACTGTTTCTGATATTACCGGTACGGGCACAAAGACAGCTACTGCGAAATTGAACTACACAGCACCTGACATAACGGGTAATTTTAAGATTACGGTTACCATTACCGACAAAGCAAATCAAATTACGACTGAGGATGTAAATGTAGCTGTTACGGCTAAAGCTCCGGTTACACTTGGAGCGGGAAACATTACGCTTGCCAAACTTGAGAAAGGAACTACTTACATTGCTGCGGGTGGACTTGTGATTCCGGAAGGATCAACACTTACTATCGAGGAAGATGTTACTGTAATATTTGATGGAGATGGTACTGCAACTGCTCCTGAGCTTACTGTCAAGGGTAAATTATATAGTTATGGCACAGCTCAAAAGCCTGTGAAGTTTACTATTCCGGTGGCTAAAAGAATAAAAGCCAATATTTTTGCAGGTTTATGGGGTGGTATCCAGGCCACTGACAAAGCAACGGAAGTAGTGTTATTGTATACACACATTGAGTATGCCGGTGCTCCAGCTGGACCAGGTAATCCATCAGTTGATAATGGTATGTATGAAGATGGTGCTGCACGATATGGGTTACTGATTACAAATCCAGAGGGCAAATTTGTTATGCAACATTCTCGTATTGCATATACCTCAGATGATGGAATGCGCGTAGTGGGTGGAACAGTATTAATTACAAACAATATATACGAACTGAACGGAAGAACAGGTGGAGAATCGGTGAATATAAAGAGTGGCGTAAAAGGAACCGTTGCTTATAATTTTGCATATCGCTCGGCAACAAATGCCTACAAGTGGTCCAACGCCAGCGGATTTGCTGCAACTCCTCAAACGGATGTTGATGCCTACAACAATACTGCAGTTGAATGTGGCTGGAGACAAACTAAATCGGGTCGCGGTGGTTCATTGAATATTGAGAAAGCAGGTCGTGGACAGTGTTACAATAATCTTTCCGTCAACTGCCGCTTTGGTGTTCGTGTTGTTTCCGATGCCGATATTGACAATCTCACGTTAGGATACAGTCTTTATTTTGGTACCGAACAAGTAATGGTGGATGAGTTCTATCCTACGGCTGGTGCTATTGTGAAAGGTGATAAAGAAACGAATATGGATGTAGTGGGTCTGGTTGGAGAAAAAGATCCGAAATTTGAAGCATATACCTTAACTGGTTTTGTTTCTGCCGATGTGAAAGATCCAGCTGTTTTGGATTTCATGCCAGCATCAGTTGATTTTCACGTAAAGTCTGATTCTCCAGCATTGGCAAAAGGTAAGACAGGTTTAACATTAAAACCTGCTATTGTTATTGATGGAAAGACGTATAGCGCTCCAGTAGCTTCGAATTTTATTGGAGCTTTTGGAACGAAATAGTATGTTAGCTAATCTTAATTAGTGGTTAAATTAAGAAACCTGCACATGCAGGTTTCTTTTTTTTCTAGCTGAGAATGTTAAGGGATAAAATAATAACAGTGGCTTAATGTTTTCGCATTCATGAATTGAACTTTATCGAATGCTCTTTAAATAAGTTTACAAAAAAGCTCATGTCGAAATTGTCCATTATCATACCTGCATTTAATGAAGGCAAAACAATTCATTTGATTTTGGATAAGATTAAAGCGGTTCGACTACTTGATAATATGGAAAAGGAAATTATCATTGTTGATGATGGCTCAAATGACGATACACATGAAAGAGTTCTTTCATATCATAAAGCCAACTGTGACTTAACTATTCGGTATTTCCTAAACCAAAAGAATTGTGGTAAGGGATTTTCATTAAACAGAGGATTGAATGAAGCGACAGGAGATTATTTAATTGTTCAGGATGCGGACACGGAATACGACCCTGAAGAATACAACAAATTGTTAAAGCCCATGTTGCACAACGGTGCAGATGTGGTCTATGGCTCACGCTTTATGGGAGGTTCAGCGCACCGTATTTTATTTTTCTGGCATTCCATCGGCAACAAGTTCCTCACCTTTCTTTCCAACGCTGGCACCAATTTAAACCTGACGGATATGGAAACAGGTTATAAACTTTTTCGGAAAGAAATCTTTCAGCAAATAACCTTAAAAGAGAAACGATTTGGATTTGAGCCTGAAGTAACGGCAAAGCTTGCCAAGATTAAAAACATCCGCATCTATGAAGTAGGTATTTCATATTACGGACGCACCTATGAAGAAGGTAAAAAGATAAACTGGAAGGATGGCATCCGAGCGATCTATTGCATTCTCCGCTACAATTATTTCTCTTAATTGATTGAAAAACAAGTATCAATTTTTACTCTTTGTTCCCGTTCTGATAGTTTACATTATTGGAATGTTCATTGATGTTATGGAAATCGATGCGGCTCAATATGCAGCCATGTCGCGGGAAATGCTCGATGCTCATAACTACCTTGAAATTTATGATCGGGGTGTAGATTATTTAGATAAACCACCGCTCTTATTCTGGTTATCCACACTCTCTTTTAAATTGTTTGGCATTTCAAACTTTAGTTACAAACTTCCTTCCGTTCTGTTTTCAATTCTGGCTCTTTTCTCTACCTATCATTTGGGCAAAGCTCTCCGCAATGAGAGAACGGGTTTTTATTCTGCACTGATTTTATCTTCCTGTCAGGCGTATTTTTTGATCAATCATGACGTTCGCACCGATACTATTTTGGCAGCGTGCACAATCTTTTCTATTTGGCAATTGTATTTGTTTACTCTAAATAATCGCTTTCTGAATTTATTCTTTGGCGCATTGGGAATAGGAGGGGCCATGCTTACCAAGGGTCCCATTGGCATAATGGTTCCGGCATTGGCGCTTGGATTTCATCTGTTGGTCAGGAGGGAATGGAAAACGATTTTCAAGTGGCAATGGCTTTTAATTATTCCACTGGTATTGATTTTCTTAAGTCCGATGTTAGTTGGACTTTATCTACAGTATGATCTTCAACCAGGGAAATTAATTCATGGAGTTCCGATTCAATCTGGATTGCAATTTTTCTTTTGGACGCAAAGCTTTGGCCGCATAACTGGTGAGAGCATTTGGAAAGATGACACTACTCCGCTTTTTTTCACACACACCTTTCTGTGGGCATTCTTACCCTGGTGTTTATTATTTGTTGTCGGATTCTGGAGCGACACGAAAAAATTAATTCTTTCGAAGTTTAAATTGTCAGACCGGGAAGAAGCAATTACATGGGGAGGATTTGTTTTTCCTTTCGTTGCATTCTCCTTATCTCATTATAAGTTACCTCACTATATTTTTGTTGTTTTTCCTTTGGCCGCCATACTAGCTGGAAAATACGCAGAGCGCCTTTTTAGGGAACGGAATAATTCATTACGGATAAATATTTTAAGAGGCAGCCAGTTTTTCATTTCTCTACTATTATACGGATTAGCGTTTCTTCTTTGCTTCTTTTCTTTTCCGCTTCAAAGTCTTTTCTTATGGAGCATCTTCGTTGTTGGACTTGGCCTTTCTATTTATTTTGTATGGAAAGGTCAACATCATTTTCAACGTATTGTGATTCCGTGTTTTATTGCAATAGTTGTTTTGAATTTTCTGTTGAATATGCACTTCTATCCGGCTTTGTCTCACTATGCTGCAGCTAACCAGGCGGCTCAAATGGTAAGAGCATCACCTGAAGAGTCAAAAAGTTTTGTGACCTTTCATGAGAAGAGATATGGCCTGGATTTTTACAGCAGGCAATGTATTCCTGATTATGATAAACTATCCGACTTAATGGAAGAAAAGAAGAAAGAGACGATTTGGATTTTTACGAATACTCCAGGTTATGAGGAGATCAAAGCAACAAAAATAAAAATAACGGAAGAAAAGAAATTAGAAGATTTTCGCATCTCCAGGCTGTCAATTAAATTTTTAAATCCGTCAACAAGAGTTAGTCAAATAAAAGTAAAATATTTGCTAAAGGTGGAACTATAGAAAAATGACCTTATACTAACACAATAGATCAACTTACTTAAGCAACAACTTCCAGATCTCGCTTTCTTACTTTTTGATATATTTCACGGATGTTATACGTCTTTTTGTTTTGCGATTCGTAATAAACGCGCATAATGAGCTCGGCTATTACACCAAACGTTAGAAACTGAATTCCGGCCAACACCAATGTGATCCCCAGAATTAAAATAGGGCGACCCCAAATATCGTTGCCGAGTATTTTCAATATCAATAAATAGGTACTGATGAGCGATCCAAGAAAAAAGCAAATCAATCCAAGAGGTCCAAAAAAATGAATGGGCCTTTTGAAATACTTTTGGAAGAATACCATCAGAATCAGATCACTCATTACTTTGAATGTTCTACCTAATCCATATTTTGATTGACCAAATTTTCGGGGATGATGTTTTACATCAACATCAATAATTTTACCTCCTTCTACTACGGCAAGAATCGGAATGAAGCGATGCAGTTCACCATAAAGTCCGAGGTTACGTGCAATTTCACGTCTGAAAATTTTTAGCGTGCATCCATAGTCGCGAATGTAAACACCGGTGAGTTTGCGAATGAGTCTGTTCGCAATCTTGCTTGGAATTTTTCGTAGTAGCTTGCCATCTTTTCTGTTTTTGCGATTACCTGCTACAACATCCCAGTTTTCATTCTTTAGTTTCTCCAACATAAACGGAATGTCGGTTGGATCATTTTGAAGATCGCCATCCATGGTGGCAATGTATTGTCCACCGGCCTCCTGAATCCCTGCAGCCATCGCTGCGGTCTGGCCGTAATTTGTATTGAGAATAACCAACTTTACATTTGACCTTGCGAATTGTTTTACTCGTGCAACGGTATGATCAGTTGATCCATCATCCACTAATATGATTTCGTGATCATATTCTTGAAGAGCCTGATAAAGCTGATCCAACAAAGGTTCAACATTCTCTTCTTCATTCAGTATGGTAATGACTACAGAAAGTTCCATGCAACAAAGAAACGGATCACACATTGCGTGGCTATTAAAGCAGTATTGCATTACCATTAATTAATTTACAATTCCTTAATCTGCTGTTCCTTTTTGAAATGTATGTTCGCGAATCTATTCAATACCCATGAACAAATTCGTACTACTCGTCATTCTCAGCAGCATAGTTTATTTCAGCAACCTTGGAGGCAACTCTATTTACATATTAGACGAAGCCAAGAATGCTGGTTGCGCCATGGAGATGAAAGACAGAGGAGATTGGATTGTTCCCACATTCAACAATCAGCTCCGAACGGATAAACCGCCTTTGCATTATTTCTTTATGATGGCATCGTATTCAATGTTTGGAGTGACGCCATTTGCCGCGCGATTCTTTTCAGCTCTTGCTGGTATTCTTCTTATCCTTCTTGTGTATAAAAATGTGAAGCATTTGATAAATGAATCCGTTGCCTTCTATACTGCTTTGATTCTCTTAAGTTCGATTCAATTAACCATTCAATTTCACTTGGCCGTTCCGGATCCATACCTGATACTTTTAATTGCACTTAGCTTGTTTTCATTTTTTAATGGATATCATGTTGATTCAAAACAATTGAAATGGTTTTACATAGCGAGCGCACTCGGCTTTCTTTGCAAGGGACTTGTTGCCATTGTTTTACCCGGACTAATTATTCTTCTCTATCTCGGATTGACTCAATCCCTTAATTGGACCACCCTTAAGCATTTGAAAATTGGAATGGGAATTATTTTATTTTGTGTCTTGGCTTTGCCTTGGTATGCCGCGGTCGGTTTTGCAACCGATGGAGAATGGTTAAGAGGATTTTTTCTGGAGCACAACCTGGAGCGTTACACATCAACCATGGAAGGTCATCGTGGATTTCCGTTGGTTCCCTTCGTCATATTATTAGTGGCACTTCTTCCATTCTCTGTTTTCATCGTTCAGGCCGTAGCATTGGCATGGAAGGAAAGAAAAGAAAAACCATTGCTTCTTTTTTGTCTTATTGTAAGTGTGGTTTTTGCGGGATTCTTTTCATTCTCGAAAACCATTTTGCCCAGCTATCCCGCACCGGCAATACCTTTCTTAGCCATTGTTATTGCATACTATCTAGACCAATTGCAAATCGATGAGAAAAGAAAAAGAAGAAGTCAGTGGATCAGTTTATCTCTGAATGCACTGATCGTCATTATAATATTCGTTGCGGCTTATGTAGCATTAAAGCAAGAAGCAGTGATGAATGATTTAATGCGTAGTATTTGGATATTTTTGATTTTGCCCATTGGCAGTTTAACTGGATGGTATTTCTTTACTAAAAGGAAAATTTCACTTTTCATTTTTTCATGGTCTGGTTCGTGGATCATATTGGGATTGCTTTTCTTTTATGTAACCTATCCGCTGATTGACCAAAAGAATCCGGTGACGTCTTCATTGCCACTCATTGAACAGATGCACTCGCCTCGCAAGATTGTAGGGTATAGGATTTTTAATCCGGCCTATGTTTTTGCTTTACACCAAAGCATTGAAGTAGCCAATACACCAGAGGCTTTGGAAGAACTTACAAAAGGAGAGCAGAATATCATCATTATTACGCGAGGAAAGTATCGTGATGAATTACCCCAGGATTTGAAAACGATATATCGTGGTAAGGATCTCTTTGAGAAAAATGAAACAATATTGCTGACTAACTGAATTTAGGCTTCGCCTCAGAGGATCTGAGTTTTATTTTAAATCGCTGGTTCATCCACCTCGGCTTTTTCATTTGCTCAATGGTGTGATATACGGAAACACCAATGATAGTTCCAATTAAAGATCCAACAGCAATGTCCATTACAAAATGCTGAAGAAGGTAAACGCGTGAAATAGCAACTAAAGAAGAGAACACTATCAGCGCGATGGTAACGTATTTGTTCTTGAGAGAAAGCGCCAGAAAAACACACACACCAAAAATCGTAACAGTATGACCAGAAGGAAAGGACATGGTCTTATGAACATCTACATTGGGCACGAAGTGAACTAAGGATTCATCCAACATCGACATAGGTCTTCCGGCTTGAGGAAATAAAACACGTTTACACAGTGATACTACAACCCCTTCCAGAATTCCACTGACCACCAAGCCTATGCCCATATAAATAGAACGGAAACATAACAGGATAACGCATGGAATAATGATGATGCCACTACCCAAATTTGTTATAGAAGCAAAGAAGAAATCAAGAAAGGGAGAGTGAATGCTATTGATTGATATTACACCTTGAGCAGGACTGAGAAAAATGCTCATCAGCATAAAGAAGACAATTACAAATCCGAATGCCCGGTATGAAAAAGTAAAAGAGTGTTGATCTGCTTGCATAATAAATGGCTATGAAGCAAAAGTAAATTCCCAATGAGACTCAGAAGTGAAGTCAGGATAAAGTTGGTTTTAAAAATCAGCTCATCATTCAACCACTTCTTGATGTATGCAAAACATTCACGTTACCTTGGCATAACAAGAGAGATGTGAATATGCTGAGGGAATAGAATGGATCGAAATATTTTTTGAGTGATAGCAGTGAAATTATCCAATGTTAAATTGAAATCCGTTTTTGCCTTTGAACGTTAGCCAATGCTTTCCCAGTTTTTTGATCAATCCTTCGAGACATTTATCAAAAGACACAGGTAGTTGAAATAAATTTGAGCCGTTGATAATCTGAGCCACGTGATCCCGATTCAGAGAACGATTTGCATTCTGCGCAATGAAATAAAGAACTTCAAACTCTTCCGGTGAAAGTTCAACGGAATGACCTTCAAACGAGACAACATGTTCAGCACGGATAATATTCCAGTTACCAATCTTCAAATTGTTTATTCTTTTTCGGATGATGAGTTTTTTGCGCAGCACTAATTCAATGCGCTTAATGAGGGAACGCATTCCCAGCATTTTATGAATGAAGTCGTCAGCCCCAGATCCAAAAGCATGCTGTTCAAAACGCGATTCCATCAACGCGGTAAGAATGAAAATGGGGATTTCATTGAAATCAGGAGAAGCTCTTAACTGGCGGCAGACTGAAAAACCATCCATCTCCGGCATCACAGCATCGAGGATGATTAATGTGGGGTGAAATTGTGAAGCATGCTCAATCGAAATTCTTGGATCGTTTAAGCATTGAACAATGTAACCTTCTTTCCGGAGGTTGTATTCCAGGAGTTCCAGAATATCAGCATCATCATCAATGATTAAAATCCGATCCGTTGGAGTCATAAAGAAAAAAACAGCGAGGCCCCTTATCAGCCTCACTGTTTTGTTTACCTAACCTATATTCTATGAAGTGGACAAATATCAGTAATGACTTTTATCCCCTGATGTTCTGTGTTTTATTTCATTATTAATAAATGTCAACAAAAACATCTGATCATCATTTGGCTGCTTTTATACTCATCATTGAGCTAACGGCATCTCCTGGCTTCGCTGCAATGTTGAAATCAAGGCCAAGGAATCCGGCCAATGTTTTGGCCACTTGATTTTGATACAATTGTGATTCTCCTTTTGCTTCGCCAGTTGCTGGTGTATCAGGACCGATCGCAGCAAACCAGATTTGATCGGCCTCAGCAATCTTTTGTCCGTGATGTTTCCATCGCTCTGCATCATTACCGCGTCCATGGTCGCAGGTGATGATGATGGTGGTTTTGTTTTTATACTGAGGATCAGTTTGCAAATACGACCAGAGTTCAGAAATAAACCGATCTGTGTAGTGAGCTGAGTTTAAGTATGCTCCGTATTCACCAGCATGTGCGAAGTCATCCGTTTCATCAAAAGCAAAATACATTACGTTCGGTTTGTTTTTCTTTATGTACTCCACACCATAATAAAATGTAAAGGCATCTAATCGAACATCGCCAAGTGGATTAGGAAGTGATTGAATAAGTGTGTTCATCATCGCTTCACGCTCCGATAATTTTGCGTCCTTCACGGGTTACCATCCTGTGCTTACAAACACACCGCTTCTTTTATCATTGATGATGTATGGAAAAACATCCCATGAAGTAAAGGCAGCGACTTTACCTTTGTACTTCGGTTGTGCATTAATAAACTCCAACACGTTTGTGTTGGGATTGTAAAATTTATCATTGCTGTTCACTCGTTCGTTGTCGGCCTTGCCGGTAAGAATTTCATTATAACCCGGATAGGAAAACAATTGATTGTTGGTGATGTTCACCTTGCTACCCAGATCACGATTTCCATACAACTGACCTTTTGTAGCGATCGTGTTCCAGAAAAAAGGAAGCAATGCTTGTCTTCTTTCCGTAAGATCTTCACGCCAGAATTTTTTCTTCAAATCGGGATCTTTTAAATGATCCTGTTGGCGCATGAACGATGAATCACCTCCGTTAAAAACTTCCTGCCAGCGAAAGCCATCGAGCGTGATGAGAATTACATTTTCAGTTTTTAATTTTTGCTGACTTATACCGGAAACAGAAATCAATGAAAATAAAAGAATGATTATATTTTTCATAAAATGTAAATGAATGAGATTTGAAAGGATGTATAAAAAAAGAACACCCGAAGTTTTAACTTCGGGTGTTCTTAAATTAGGATTTTAATTTACGTTTATCCAAAGATCATAATCCACATCGTCTACTTCTGAATTAAATTGACTCATCAATGCTGATTTATAGTTTGTTGTGTTGTAAAACCCCTCATCCGTAGGGTATAACCAGCGGTTCGGAATCACACCACTATTCCCTGTGCCCACACCAATATCAAATACAGGAACACCTGTTCTTCTGGAATTAAAGTAAGCCTCCTGTCCGGAGTTTTGAAAAAATGCCAAATACTTTTGAGTAAGAATTTGATTCAGACCCGTTGCGTTATTGCCTGCATAGGTAACAGCAGTTTGAGCAAGGTAATCAGTTACCGATGCCGTTACGGTTTTCAACACAACATCGTTATCCGATTCTGTGATATTGATAAGAGCTCCGTCTGTAATTCCATAGAAAGACATAGAGGCCTTGATACCGTTTTGGTAATATGTATTAGCGTTTCCGGTTATCCAACCTCTGTTGATGGCTTCAGCAATGTTAAAACATAACTCCCAATACGCCATTTGTACACCAGGCTCTGGTCCAATATAACTTCCATAGTACCGTATTTGATTTGAGTAAGAATATAATCCGCTTCCGGCCTTGGTAGTCATGTCATCTAAGCTTTCACCAGAAGGTGCGCCAACAAAGGCCTTAAAGTCGTCAGCTTCTAACGCTCCCGCTCCAGTGATTTTTGCTTTTGCAGGATTACAGGTCACGTACACACGAGGGTCATTAAGATCAGTCAAACCTTTTACATACGTCTGCGCCATATTGTAACGGCCCTTGTCTTTACCGCGTTCACCAGGATTGGTAGGATAAAGTTGAACCCCTCCATTGTAGATGTAATTCATGTTATCTGTATTGCTCTCCATAACAGGAAACTCGGATGGGTTATTCATCACTTCAGCAAAGCGTGATTTCACTTGCAAGTCGGCATCATTTTCCTTCTTGCTTAAGCTGATCAATACGCGGAGCTTAAATGTGTTAACCACTTTGCGCCACTTATTCAAATCATTGGCATAGTAGATATCGCCTTGCATGGTTGTGTTTCCATTTGCAATTAACGTTTTCAGATCACTGTTGGCTTCGTCAAGCCAGACTAGTGCTTGTTGATAAACTTCTTTTTGTGTGTTGTAGGCAGGTTCGGTATTTTCTAAACCTAGTAAAGCATCATCCATTGGCAAGTCCCCCACTTTAAGGGTCATCTTAACGAAGAAGTACGCCTTAAAATATTTGGCCATAGCACTGTAGGGATTCAAATCCCCTGAAGCCTTTGCCGCTTCTTCCATCTTCAACACATTTTTCAGTGTTGTGTAATTGAATGGAGCATTGGTCCAATATTCATTCGAACCGTAGTAGTTATAGTTACAGCACCAGAATTGGTTTTGACGATGCTCTAAGCTCCAGGGCCTTTCATATATGTCAGCCATAACACCTCTCAATATTAAAGAGGGAGGAACATCTGCCGGACCGTTGGGGTTCTTTGAAAGTTCTTCAAAATCCCGGCAGCCATAAAATGAAATGACGAGAACGGCTAGGAGAATGTGTTTAAATATCTTTTTCATAATTAAGACCAATTAAAATGTGAGGTTAATGTTAAAACCATAACGTCTCACAGTAGGAGTTTGAAGAGACGAGTAGGAATCACCGGTAGCATATTGATCAATATCAAAATCCTTTTTCTTGGCGAAGTACAACAAGTTTCTTCCTACCAATGAGATACTCGCATTCCGAATAAAGGTGTGCGTAAGCATAGAGGCAGGAAAATTGTATGACAATGTGACTTCACGCAGTTTAGCATACGTACGGCTTACGATATTGGCCTCCTCTGCCGCATAATAGCGACTAATGTAATCTTGTATGAACGCAGGAGTTTCATTCGGAGAGAACACCAGTTTATCATAGTTTGTAATCGCACCAGTTTGGGGATCATATTCGATGGCCATCGGTTTACCTGTCTCCGGATCAATGTTGGAAACATAAACACCAGGTCCAACGTACGATTTGATACCCAGAGCATCCATTTCACGTGCTGCGCCATAAGCTCCTTGAGTGGTTTCAATATGACGGCCACCACGGAAAGTCTGGCGTTGAATGTAATCTACAATTACACCACCTATGCGACCATCGAACTGAAATGTAAGTCCCCAATTTTTATAATTCAATTTATTGGTGATACCCCATGACCAATCCGGATTGAGGTTACCTAAAAATTGAGACACTGCTGTATTCCGTGGTCTTCCACTATCATCATTAATTAATTGGCCATCCTGAGTTTTGTAGAATGCAGCAGCATAGTATCCGTCAGTTCGGTCACCAATTTTATAAAAGCCACTCCGTTCCTGGCCACCAGCAAATTCCTGATAGGTTTCCTTAAACGTTGCCCAGTTTACCAATACATTCCACTTCAATCCATTCGGTTGAGAAATTGGTGAGGTTGTCAATACGACCTCTAGCCCATTCCGTTTTGTCTTAGCACCATTGGCAATCGCACCTGTTGAGCCTGTGCTTGATGGTAATGCCTGCGTTGAAATTTGTGGTCCATCGATGTTATTAAAATACGTAATATCAAATCCTATCCGGTTATCAAGAAACCGAACATCGGCTCCAAATTCAGTAGCTGAACTAAAGTAGGGATCAATATTCGAATTGGTTAATGTGTTTGGATAATATGCTCCTGGCTGATTGTTGTATACCAATGGTGTTGTATAAACAGCTGAGTTAAAATAATCCGGCCCATCATATGGTGTTGTATAGGTAGATCCATAACCCAATGGGTTGCCAGTAGTAGAAAGTGATGGGATGGGGCCAATGCGTGAAGTAGTAATACCTCTTCCCACTTTCGCATATGCTGCACGAACCTTTAGAAATGAAATTACTTCCGGCATTTTTATCGCTTCAGAAAGAATACCACTTAGTGTAACGGATGGATAGAAGTATGAATTCTTCGATGATGGTAGTGTCGAGTGTTTATCTAAACGACCTGTGGCCGATAAATTTAACCAATGACGGAATGAAGCATCAATAGTATAGTATCCACTGTATACTGACATCGGAGCATGATAATTATACGCTTGCACCGGGTTCAATGAGTTATCAAAACGATAAGCACCGGGTGTGAGACTTGATGCCGGTACGTTGAGGTAGTTTGTTGTGGTGTAGGTTGAGTGATAGTTATACGTTCTCATGTTTCCACCAACAGCAACATTCAGATTCAAATCGTGAGCAACGTCTTTATTGAAAGTCATCAAGAAATCGGTATTATTCTCAATAAGAGTGCGTCTATCTTCGCGATAGTCTCCTTTTGCAATTTCACGACCGTAAACCGTAGCAGAGTAAGGAAACTTTTCAGTTCGCAAAACATCATACGAGGTGACTTGAGAGCGTCCCATCAATTCAAGATGGTCGTTGAATTTGTATTTCAGCGACATGAACCCATAAAGATCAGTTTTTTGATGCCCTCTTAACCATTCGTATGCAAGGAAGTAAGGATTGTTATAGCGTGTGTGCTCTTCGTATTTTTGTTGAATACCTTCTTTACCAGGTTCCCAATAGTCCTTCATATCATCAACATCCCAGTCAGCAGCTCCCCAGATAGTGATGTTATAAATCATACTGTTTGGACCGTATTGAACATCCGGAATATTGGGTGTGTATTGGTGGTTATAATTAATGTTTGACTCAAATCGGAGTTTGTCAGAAAAATCAAAACCAGTCGAAACATTGAAGTTATCGCTGTTTAATTCTGTGTTAGGTACCATCCCTTTTTGATACGAGTGAGAATAGGAGAAACGTAAATCATATTTATCACCGCTGGCTGAAATGGCAACATTATTCGTTGAAAGAAGACCAGGGTTTAAAAATCGCTGAAGGTTGTCTTTTCCACGTGCTACCCATGGCGTTGGTTTGATATTACCTTCCCAGGAACCCCAATCGGTAGTTGCTCCAGGATTTCCATTTGGAAATATGGTCTGGTAAGTTTCAGTCTGACTTACTTCTCCATCGTATTGCGGAATTAGCTGACCATTGAATCGAGGTCCCCATACATCATAATCAGAATCGTAATATCCACCTTTGCCATCTTTATAAGCGTAGCGACCATGATCACCAGGGCCATATAGATCCTGAACTTTGGGAATGGTTAAGAACGAATTCTCCCACATGGTAGAAGAGTTGAAATCAACTGCGAAACCTCTTTTGTCCTTTGATCCACGTTTCGTTGTAATGATAATGGCACCATCAACTCCTTGTGTTCCATAAATTGCAGATGCAGTAGGCCCCTTCAGTACAGTGTAACTTTCAATATCATCCGGACTAATGTTCCATGTATCAGAACGAATAGGTACGCCATCAACAACATAGACCGGTGCACGACCTCTTAGTGAAATATTTGGCGCTCCCAGAATTTCAGAAGATGCACCAATATTAAGCCCGGCAACTTTTCCTACTAATGAGTTAATGGCATTGGGCTCACGTGCTTTTACCAAATCAGCTCCTTTGACTTCTTGAACGGCATATCCAAGTTTTCCTTTATCTTTCTCAACACCTAATGCTGTAATGACAACTTCATTTAATTGACGAGCGTCCGATGCCAGAACGACATCAACGGTACTGCGTCCCGTAAGGGATACTTCTTGTGTTACATAGCCAACAAAAGAAAACAGGAGAGCAACATCGGAAGACGGAACTGTCACGGAAAATTTTCCATCGGCATCACTGATGGTTCCTTGTGTAGATCCTTTCACTAAAATGTTTACACCGGGTAATGGCGAGGCGTCTTCACCTGCAGTTACCTTTCCGGTTACCGTAGTTTGTGCATAGCTCGCACAAACAAGCAAGAGGCATGCGGCTGCAGTAAGCAACGCATGCAAGGGTCGAATTGCTAAAGAACTTACTTTCTTTAGTAAAATTTCGTTCATAAAGTTTTTGGGGTTTATAGTTGACTACAGCGCATCTGAAAACCATAGACCTTTCATTCATAGATGTGCACTTCTAAGAAATGAATTGTGGAAATAAACCAGGATTGCACGATCAATCCCGGTTTATATTTTACTATGGCACTCTTTTGCGCGATCAAAGGTTGACAAACACCTTGACGTTTTGTTTAGTGAAATATTACGGCTGCATTAATCTTTAAATCCGAAAATGAAAATTGAGTGAAGGTTTATGCAAGTGACGAATAGTAAACTTTGAATTTGTAGTCAGGAGCAACATTCAACGCATAACATTGATTTAATGTGATTGAACGATCAGCATCGCTACATTTTTTTAGCACAACATTTTTCTATGTTTACAATCGGTAAACAAAAAGTTATGGTCGATAATGAAATAGTGTCGCGCATTGCGCTGAAAATTCGCGCCACGCGATTGAAGAAAAATCTTACGATTCAACAACTTGCAACACGCACCAAAGTAAGCAAGGGTTTACTTTCGAAAATAGAAAACTCCCGCACCATACCTTCGTTGCCAGTCTTTGTAACACTCATTCAATCATTGGATATTTCATTGAAAGAATTCTTTGAAGACATGGTATTGACCAATGGCAAGGATTATCTGCACATTAAAAAAGATGAGTATGTAACAGTAGAGCGTGAAGGCCGTGAAGGATTTCAATATCAATACATTCTCTCACAAAATATTCTGAATTGTACCATGGATGTTGTTCTGCTCACCCTGGAGCCTGGAGCAAAAGGAAATCCTTCGACAACCGATGGTTTTGAATTTAAATATATGCTAAGTGGCAATTGTGAATATCAAATCAATAATGAGATTATAAAAGTTGAAGAGGGCGATTCTATTTATTTTGATGCGTCAGTTCCTCATTTGCCAATCAATCGATCGCGTAGAAAAGTGATTATGTTGGTAATCTATTTTATTCTTCCGAAATAAGTTAATGGTTAATCGTTAACCGTTAATAGTAGGAAAGGATTGAAATTTGGTAAGAGCAATGAGATTTGTCGCAAAGTTTACAATCTGTTGATTATTTCTTCAGCTAATCCAAACGACAACGACATTCCGGCACCACCAAGTCCGTTGACAATTGTTACCCCCTTTTCAACCTCAATAACAAGATCAATATTACCTTTAACTTTTGGGTAGACGCCATGCCAGCGTTCTGTAATTTTCAGATTACCGAGGTCAGCAAAAGAATTTAAATAATGTAGAATAATCTCATTTACATGCTCACTTTCAAATGGTTCTACGGTTCTACTGTAATGATGTGAATCACCGATGATAAATTCACCCGCCTCGTTTTGCGCCAGCAATACATGAACACCATGATTTTTGTAATCGAGTGATTCTGAATCATAACGCGCATCTAGTTTTTGTAATGAAGGACATTTCGCAAATGCCGCATAATGACGAAGAGTAAGTCCTGCACATAGAGTTGGTCCGAGTTTAATAACTTTATCACTAACCGCCTTCATCATTTGAAGTTTGCATTTTGAAACCGGATGCTGATCAAATACCTCCGGATATAGTGTTTCGAAATCAGCGCCATTGCAGATGAATATTTTATCGACAGTCCAGCTCTCGCGAGTTGTTTTAATGTGTGGCAGGGAAATTTCTTTTACAACATGTCCGAACTTTAAAATCAATCCATATTTCTCCTTTAACCATAAAGGAATTTTTCGAATGGCTTCTCGTGCATAGACGGTTCCTTCGGTTTCACTCCACAATCCGCCATAGAGATTGTTATCTCGAACAACAGGAGATTTTATCAACACCTCTTTTGAATTCAATAGGCTGCATTGATACTCACTCTCTTTATAGAGTTCAATAAATTCATTTAGCACATCCCATTCATCCTGATGATATGCTACATGAAGAGAACCATTTTTGTTTATCCAAAATTCTGCTTGCTTGGCTACTTCTATCCAATGTTGTCTTGCGCGTAGTGCGCGATTCAATCCTGCGCCAGGCTCCTGACCAATCGGCCACACCAATCCAAAATTTCTTACAGATGCTCCTACTGCAAATTCATCACGTTCAAACAACACTACTCTATATCCTTTGCGCAACGCCATGTAGGCGTGTGCTAGTCCAACGATGCCAGCTCCTACTACAGCGATGTCAGCAGATCGATCCATACTCTATATATTATGTTGTTGTGTACTAAAATCAAAGGTTGTGTTAATCAATATCCGGAACAACGCTCGCAGATTATACTTTTGTTAAGGTTGTTGTTTACACTTTTTCGTGCAACTTTAATAATTCAACTTTCAACCCAACAAATTATGTGGTCTAATTTTCATACACACAGTGACTATTGTGATGGCAAAGGAAATATCCGGGAATACGTCAGAAAAGCAGAACAACTCAATATGATGAGCCTCGGATTCTCATCGCATGCACCTCTTCCATTTCCTAATAAATGGTGTATGAAGCCTAAAAGCATGGATTCGTATCTGAGTTCAATTTCAGAATTGCAGAAAGAAAATTCATCTGTTGAAATTTATAAAGGACTTGAAGTAGACTACATTCCAAATGTAATCAGTCCAAATGATTTTAAGGATCAATTAGATTATACAGTTGGCTCAATTCATTTTGTTGAACAACTCCCTGATGGTACACGATGGGAAATCGATGGCCAACATAATTTCTTCCTCGAAGGATTTGAGAAAATATTCAAGAGTAATATCCGTGATACGGTTGGAAGATACTTTGAACTCACACGTGAAATGATTTTGAAAGCAAGTCCGACTATTGTTGGACATCTTGATAAAATAAAAATTCAGAACATCTACAGCAAATTATTTAGTGAAGATGATACATGGTACCAGCGGGAGATTAAAAAGACCATCGATCTGATTGGTGAAAGTGATTGTATTATTGAAGTGAACACGCGTGGGATTTATCAAAAGAAATGCAATACTACCTATCCCGGCCCTTGGGTATTGGAGTACATCTATAAAAGAAATATTCCAATCACTTTAAGTAGTGACGCTCATCATTCTGATGATTTGATTAATGAATTTGATAATGCTGCAGCAATGCTTGCAAAAATTTTATTT
>JBDTTT010000082.1:0-24403 GCA_039930485.1 Chryseolinea sp. | reverse complement strand
CCACTTCAAGTGGTGGCACGACTACTGATTATTTTTACCTTCGCATTCTCAAAAAAGATGCATGCAGCAAAAACCAAAACATATTGCCATCTGTGGAAATATCGGATCCGGTAAAACCACATTAGCGGAGAAACTTTCAAAACACTACGGATGGCATGCTATGTTTGAGTCGGTCGAACACAATCCATATTTGCGTGATTTTTATGGAGACATGACGCGCTGGGCATTTCACTTGCAGATCTTTTTTTTAAACAGCCGCTTTCGGCAGGTGAATGATATCCGCGACAGCGAGCGAACAACCATTCAGGATCGAACTATTTATGAAGATGCCTTCATCTTCGCAGCTAATCTGCACAAGAGCGGTCACATGACTGAACGCGATTACCAAAGCTATCTTGAAATTTTCAACTCGATGATCAGCTTTGTAAAGCCACCGGATATTTTAATCTACCTCAAGGCCGATATACCCAAACTCGTTAAACAAATTGAAAAGCGCGGACGTGATTTTGAATACGCTATACGATTGGATTATTTGAAAAATCTGAACGAGCATTACGAAAACTGGATTGGTAGTTACAAGCTTGGCAAGCTTTTGATTATTGATGTCAACAACCTTGATTTTGTAGAACGCATTGAGGACTTCTCTTTTATTGTGAGTCGAATTGATCTGGAATTGAATAACCTTTTTAGTAATTAACTAAATCTTTAAAATTTAGCGCATGAGCATTTCGTGCGATTCATTAGCTTCGTCATAAATCTGCACAGTGATTCATTTCCTTTCTTTTTCATTTACAACGTTTGATCTTTTTATCATCTACCTGGTAGCCTTGTTTATTGGCATGGCCAAGACCGGTATGCATGGTACCGGTACATTAGCGGTTCCGCTTCTTGCGTTGGTTTTTGGCGGACAATCCTCCAGTGGAATTCTTCTTCCCATACTTTGTCTTGCAGATGTGTTGGGTGTTTGGTATTACCATCGTCATGCTTCGTGGGAACATCTAAAAAAATTATTTCCAGGTGCTGCATTAGGTACGGTGCTCGGTACTGTTGTAGGCGGAATGATTGATGATCATGTTTTTAAAATTATCATGGCTGTCATTATTGTGATCAGCGTAGGCATTATGCTTTGGTTAGAGCGGGGTCACAAAGAAGATGTGCCCGATTACAAATGGTTTGCAGGATTAACCGGAGTTGCCGGAGGATTTACATCGATGGTAGGAAATCTTGCGGGCTCAGTAATGGCAGTTTATTTCTTATCGATGCGCTTGCCAAAGAATTCGTTCATTGGTACAACTGCCTGGTTTTTTATGGTGATCAATTGGTTTAAAATCCCATTTCACGTTTTTGCCTGGCACACCATTACACTCGATACATTCTTGCTTGATCTTACTACACTTCCGGCCATCGCCTTAGGAGCTTATTTAGGGGTTGTGATAGTGAAAAAACTAAATGAGAAAACATTCCGCTGGTTTATTATTGGAATGACCTTGGTGGCGGCTGTATTTATGCTGCGATAGAAACTAAATATCAGGCGATCGTCCTTGAAGTCCGCCAGTATGGATTGCAAGAATTGTTGATCCTTGTTTGAAATAGTTTTTCTGAATCAAATCAAAAACTCCAAACATCATCTTACCCGTATATACTTGTTCAAGTGGAATGTGATGGAGTGTTTCAAACGTACGTATAAAATCGAGAAGAGGTTGAGTTTGTTTTCCGTATCCACCAAAGTGATAACTCGTTTCGATTGTCCAATTCGATTTGCCTCTTCCTGCATATTGTTCAATTTCTTGTCTCAGAAAATCACCACCTTTCAATGATGAAAATCCAATGATTTGCTTTTGAGTGTCCAACTCAGAAATCAATCCTGCTAATGTTCCACCAGTTCCGACCGCACAGCAGAGGTAATCGAAATCAATATCAAGTTGTTTTGAGAATTCAGCAATGCCTTTAACAGCAAGTTCATTAGTTCCTCCTTCCGGGATCATGTAAAAATCTCCGAAAGTATTATGAAGATGTTTAATGAACTCAGAACTATCCTTCTCTCGATAGGTTTCGCGATCAACGTAATGAAGTTTCATATTCATCTTTGATGAAAAAGCCAATGTAGGGTTGAGTGGAAATGTTTCCTCACCACGAATGATACCGATGCTTTTCAAATTCAATTCTTGCGCGGCAGTCGCAGTGGCATAAATATGATTGGAGAATGCTCCGCCAAACGTTAGAATAGTTTTCTTTTGTAGCCGCTCCGCTTCTTCGAGATTGTATTTCAGCTTCCACCATTTGTTTCCGGTAACGAACGGATGATTTAGGTCTTCACGCCTAATCAACAGCCGCACATTTGCCTCTTTGAGAGTGACATGTTGTATTTCCTGAATAGGTGCCGATGTATAGGTAAGCAAAGTGTTCATAAGACGTGCTACAAAACTAATTTAAAGCATGACATATCTTGGTGAACCTTCGTGGCTTAGAGACTTTGTGGCGAATGCATTTTTGTCACTAAGACACAAAGTCCCGAAGAAGCACGAAGTTCATATAATATTATTAACTAATTATATTAGTTTATAATCTAAAATAATTAGTTTTGAATATACATCATGGAAGAGGATTATTTCAAAGGTCGGGGGGCACAAATCAAATCAGAAAACAAATTTCTGAAGGCACAATATGTCACGGATCATATTGAGGGACTTGATGAGTCTTTACTTTCAGCACCCACAACACAAATCTTTTACGAGCAGGCAAAGAAAGTCGTCAACAAAGTAACGAGCCCGGATTTGGGTATGATGTATTCACTCAATCCCTATCAAGGCTGTGAACATGGATGTATTTATTGTTATTCACGAAACACACATGAGTATTGGGGATTTAGTGCAGGTCTTGATTTTGAAAGTAAAATAATAGTCAAGAAAAATGCTCCGTCACTATTAGAGAAATGTATTCTTCATCCAACCTGGCAACCCGTACCCATTAGTCTGAGTGGCAACACAGATTGTTATCAACCCATCGAACGAAAATTAGAAATTACTCGGGGTCTTTTAAAAATATTTGCACAGTACCGTCATCCGGTTGGTATGATTACCAAAAACAGTTTGATTCTTCGCGATTTGGATTTGCTTAAAGATCTGGCCAGTGAAAATCTTGTACACGTTTATATCTCTATCACAACATTAGATGAAGACTTGCGCAGAAAGATGGAGCCGCGGACTGCGAGTTCAATCAAAAGACTTCAAACTGTTGAAGCATTGGCAAAAGCCGGAGTGCCGGTTGGCGTAATGAGCGCTCCAATCATTCCGGGATTGAATCATCATGAGATTCCAAACATCCTAAAAGCAGCAGCCGATCATGGCGCGCAAAATGTTGGAATGACCATCGTGCGGTTGAATGGTTCAATCGGAAATATTTTTGAAGACTGGTTGCGAAAAAACTTTCCAGATCGATTTGAAAAGGTATGGCATCAAATCAGCGACATGCACGGAGGTAATGTAAACGATTCACAATTCGGGAGACGAATGCATGGTGAAGGAAACTTTGCCGACTCCATACATCAACTCTATCGGGCATCAAAGAAAAAATATTTCCAGGGTAGAACGATGCCAGCGTATGATCTTACGAAATTTAGAAGAGGTGGTAATTTGAGTTTGTTCTAAAAAAGTATATTTCTTTTAGAACAAACTCGCTTTCGATTATTTCTTCGCGAAGTGTTTATAGAATGCCACAATCGTTTCAATACCTAACAAGAAATTCTTGATACCATAATGTTCATTCGGTGAATGTATTGCATCGCTATCAAGGCCAAAGCCCATCAATACAGTATCAAGTCCAAGTTCTTTTTTGAAGAGTGCTACGATTGGAATGCTTCCTCCATCACGTGTTGGTATAGGTGTTTTGCCCCACACTTCTTCAAATGCACTACTCGCTGCTTTGTATGCTGTTGAATCGGTAGGGGTCACTGCAGGCTCTCCACCATGATGTGCAATTACTTTTACTTTAACTGATTTTGGCGCAAGCGATTCAAAATGTTTAGTGAACAGTGTTGTGATTTCAGAGCTGATTTGATTCGGAACCAATCGCATGGAAATTTTAGCATGTGCTTTTGATGGAAGAACAGTCTTTGCTCCTTCACCTGTATATCCTCCCCAAATTCCATTCACATCCAGCGTTGGTCTGATGCCCGTGCGCTCTACCGTTGTGTATCCTTTCTCACCTTTAATATCATCAATATCCAAATCTTTTTTATAGTGATTCAAATCGAATGGAGCTTTGTTAATTGCTTCGCGTTGCGCGGCTGTAAGTTCAGCTACCTTGTCGTAAAATCCAGGAATTGTAACACGTCCGTTTTCATCGTGCAAAGAGTCAATCATATCGCACAATGTATTTATCGGATTGGCAACTGCTCCACCATAAACACCAGAATGTAAATCACGGTTAGGACCAGTCACTTCTACTTCCATATAGCTCAAGCCACGTAATCCGGTTGTAATGGAAGGATGATCTAATGATATAATAGAGGTATCGGAAATGAGAATAATATCCGCCTTAAGCTTTGCTTTATTTTCTTTTACGAAGGTCCCGAGATTATCTGATCCCACCTCTTCTTCGCCCTCTACCATGAACTTTACATTGCAGGGAAGAAGATTCAGTTTCACCATGGCTTCGAATGCTTTCACATGCATGTATACCTGACCTTTGTCATCGCATGCTCCGCGTGCAAAAATCTTATCGTCTTTAACAACAGGTTCGAATGGAGGAGAATCCCACAGGTTCAAAGGATCAGCAGGTTGAACATCATAATGTCCATACACGAGAACTGTAGGTAAAGAAGAATCTATTATTTTTTCTGCATACACAATCGGATGTCCTTTTGTTTCGCATATCTCTACATGATCAACTCCTGCGGCAGTAAATTTTTCCTTTAAGTATTCAGCAGCTTTGCGCACATCGCCTTTGTGACGACTATCAGCGCTGACAGAAGGAATGCGGAGCCAATCGAAAAGTTCTGAAAGGAAGCGATCTTTGTTTGAGTCAATATAATTTTTAACCATAGGTAAATGAGATAAAGTGCGCAAATTAGTAGAAGGGGATTTAACGGACAACACATACAGAAAACCATCAAACGAGATTTTTAGAATCCGTCATCTTCTTTCTTTTTCTCTTCTTCTGTATCCTTCTTCTTCTCGGTTGTAGAGCCTTCATTTAAATCGTAAGGAACATCAATGCCATAATATGTTTTACGGAATCTATTGATAAAGGCAAGCGTCTCATCATCACTACCAGGAATGAAAGCTACTTCTCCTACTTTGGCCTTACTCGCATTGGTCTTCTTGGAAATAACACCATTCAATTCTGAATTGGAGGATTGAACCATGAGGCGATTGTCCTCAAAACCGAAATAATACCATGCTTCTGGTGAAGCCTTAATAAATACATGAAGTACAGGCGCTCCGTCTTCGGTTTTCCGAACTTCCATAAACCCTTCGAATGATCCATTGATATCATTACGCCCAATATTTGACATGCCCAATGTTCCTTCGCTATAAAAAGCTTTTTGTTTTGTCGACCATTTCAAGTTTACATTCGAGAAGACAAGTGGTTTTGCGAGTTGTGGAATGGTGCCAAGCGAAATATAACCTTGCAAACTTTTTTGCTCGAAATCTTTGACAGCTCGCTCACCAATGATGTCCGCAATTTTGTAAAGCAATTCGGTTTGATCACCCAGACCTTCTTCCGCACCTTCATTCTTGATCACATCTTGAATTTGCTTTGCCATCAGATCAAAAGCCTGTACGGGAACATTGGTATCGATCATGACAAATGAATTCATTTTGATTTCATTGGTCTCCATGTTGCCCTGTCCGATGGCCGATGCCGTTACGTTAAAATCTTTGCCGCCTTTAAAAAGATTGATGGGTCCTTCGAAACGCACTTGCATAGTCTCATCCTTATAGGCAAATACTTTTCCGGAGAGTTTGTTGCCTGCTGCTTTTTCACGATCCTCAATTTTAAATTCGCGTGAAGCCGTATCGTAGTATAATGTTCCACTCGGTTGATAGAAATCTTCATCATCCTCATTTTTCTTATCGTTAACGAAAGTGATGTAGAGGTCATTGTCATTTGAGCCCACATGAAGACCAGCACTGACGCGCTTACCTTCTTCTGTAACGGCTTTATCAAAATCAATAAGCACTTCCGTTTCGTCTCCGCTTTGTTCGTATCGGATCCACGTGTTATAATTTTTTATTTTCTTGATGTCAAGCTTAACATAACCAGCAAGCTGTAATGCTGGTCGTGTCGCATACATGGTCATGTCACCCTTATAGTACATTCCCGCTCCAAGTATAAGATTGGCTTTGTCAATTACCGATCCCGTTCCCACGGTTTGCATGGTGGCCATAGATGAATTTTTACGAGACGATCTTTTTGATTCGTCTGTATTGAGAATTGGTTCTAAATGAAAATCAGTCATCTTAATGGCGAATGTATCACTGAGCAAGTTTACATATTGGTAAGTAGCATAGCCTGAAAATTGTTTTCTTGAAATAACGTCAACAACACCTTCTGTTAACCTATGGTATCCATTTAAAGTATCCAACACTATAGTTGTATTTTTCAACGTCCCGATTTTTGCATTTTCTAAAATCAATACTTCATTATTCTCCGGAGTGATCTTAGCATCGGCAACGATAATGTATGGTATACCACTTACTTTTAATTCTAGCGTCTTTAAATCATACTCGGCACGTTCAGCGTTGAAGCGTAAAGAATCAAGGTCTTTGCGCGTGGTGTAGAAGTACGAATTTTCAATTGGTACATCTGGATCTTTGCTCATGGTGATTTTTTGAGCATTCAAATCCCACCGCATTTTAGGTATGGATGTTTTAAACTGAGCAAATGGAAAATCGATGGCCGCAGTACCTTCCACTTCGGGACTGATGTCTGCATAGTTTTGCTCAAGGTTAAACTTTAAACGAATGTCATTACCAGATAGCAATGGTTTTGCCGGATCAGGAGAATTTACTTTGAATCTGGCATGACGAGCGCCAAATTCTTTTTC
Source organism: Chryseolinea sp. (assembly GCA_039930485.1). Classification (GTDB taxonomy): domain Bacteria; phylum Bacteroidota; class Bacteroidia; order Cytophagales; family Cyclobacteriaceae; genus Chryseolinea. Next base: position 17,352 of record JBDTTT010000082.1, on the reverse strand, counting down.
TGTAAAACTCATGTTGCGCGAGATCAATTCAGTACCACGCGTCTCCAATTTACCGGCACCGGTAACACCTTCTTTTGAAATGGTAACAGTTCCCTGCATCTGTGCAGTCGAATCATAGAAGTGAAATGGTGCTTTAATGTTTTTCAACTTCATCTGATCTTGCTTTGGATACCACTTCATTTCAAAGTCAGACAAGGAGGCTTGTGGAAAGACAATGGCTCCAAATTGTTTCGGTGAAATTTTAGCATTCGATCCTTTTGCTAAAACAGAATCGGGATAGAAAATAAAATCGGAAGATAATACAGTGGCTGCCAGATAGTCTATTTGACCAGTTCCCCGCAAACCGCGATTATTCATAGTAAGCCCGCCTTTTATTTTTGCATCACCTTTGTACATTTGATAACCACTATTCGGAATGAGGTGATCGAAGCCAAGCGATTTATCGGGCATGGTATGTAGCTTCTCTTTAAAGTTGGGGAACATACCACTGGATACAAACATACCATCGAAGTTGATAGAGCTCGGATCCGCATCGTTTAAACTGTCAAGCTTAAAGGGAGGTACTACAAAAAACATGGAACGGTCGTATGCACCGCTTAATACTTCTTCACGATCAAAATAGATTACACCACCCGTTGAAGCATCTAAGCGTGGATAGTTTGGTATTTTACTTTTACCCGATTTGTTATTGGACTTACTAATAAACAGTGTACCTGAAGACTTCGAGACATCACCCAAACCTCCTGCAGCAGCAGCAGTTGAATCTGCACCCACCATGGAGTTGTTTACCTTTCTCCTAATGTTTTGGCCCTTCGAGTTCTTTTCGGAGACGTAAAAATTTATGGAATCTATATGTGTTAAAGCAATGAAGAAACTATCGTACTTCAGTGTAAATCCTTTTCCGCTAATCTCAAAGTTACCGGCATTGATAGTGCCATCAAATTTAATATCGCGATTTTGGAGAATGGTAATGATGCTGCTATCGGGAGCAATGCGAACATTCAATGAATCGCTCACTTTAAATTCTTCAACACCCCGAACGGTCAGGTAACCTTCTTTGAAATTTAATGTAGCGTTGGGCAAACTATCAATTACAGAATGTATCTTAAGATTGTCATAATCCATCTCGCTGAGATTAGCCTTGTATACGGTGATGGCTTTCTCTTTTACGTGGATGACATCGGTTTTAGAATTATAGGTAATCATACCCTTTTCATTCAAAAACTCGATGGCTGATTTTATCTCGCGATAATCTTTGCCAGAGAATGTCGTCAGATCACCTACGTATAAGTCGCGTGTTTTATTTTTGATGCAATACTTTGCAACGAGCGCAAGAGGATGAAAGCTAAATCCTTCCCCCTTTAGCAATCGAAAATCTTCAGGATCATAAAAGTCGACCGATTCAAAAATAACCGGAACCGTATTTCGATTTCCATCAGTGGTGATATTTAAACTATCTGAAAACAAATCCCAGTTAATTACATCGGCAGCAAAGTCAATATTGAAGAAAGTAGCAGAGTAAGGGGTGTGTTTCATCAGCCCCTTTTCTTTTTGAATATAGAGTCGTTGGGTACTGTCGGCACCAAAGAAATATTTCAACCGAACGGAAGGATGAACAATGGAATCATTTTCCTGAACGATGCTGATCATCGACCTATTCGCTGAAATGGTTGAATCATTAAATTGAAAATCAGCAGAACGAGCTGTGAATTTTTTCTCGCCATTGTGAGAGACTTCAAGAGTCGATACATCACCCGACACGTTGGCACTAGAAATTTTATTTCCGGTCAACGAAAATCCGCCTTGGAACGAAACATTTTCATCGCCAATACCTTGTAGTCGAAGGCTACTTTGAAAAGATTTGAAGCGAGGATAGCTTGAGGCTACTGAATCTTTTCGTGCTTCCGATTTAAACTCAAACGTGCCTGGTACAAAACCAGGGGTTTTGCCTACATAGGTGAGCTTTACTAAATCAGATTTTAATTCTGCCTTAGCGGCATTGAAGTGATACGCAGAAAATGTGCAGTACACACTATCGGGGTTAAGTCCGGCAGCGGCCCAATCGAAGCGGCCTTCATCTCCAACGAATGTATTATCGCGAAGTGACATACTTCCTTTGGTACCTTTAAGTGTAGCCGAATCGTAGCGTGTGACAAACGTTAAGCTTACACGATTGAATTGAATTACAGGTCCGCTTAATTCTGGTTGTGGCGGAGGGTTGGCCCAAAGGGGGGCATCAACATATATAGAATCGACTGGAGCAGGTTCATCCCAGGAACTGTCATCCTCTACAGGCTCTTCTGTTGTCTGTGCAGTTGTATCAACATAATCAACCGCTACAGGAGGAGCGATGTAATCGAAAGTGTAGTCATCATCACTGGCAAAGAGTCGGAATGTTTTTTCATAATGCAAAGCATGATGTTCAAAAAAAGACCGGCAATTCTGAAAAAATGAATTGGCCTTAGCGCTGTTTTCGTTTTCAATAACCAATCCAGCAACCCGAAGAAAGGCCGTTACCTTTGAATCGTCTGCCTTTTCTATGGTTATCGCATTCGTGAGAGTTCCGAAATAATTTACAAGGGCAGGTTTAGTACCAAATTTTTTCTTACGCATTAACCGCACCTGTTTTTGAATAATATTTTGGTTGTTGATACCAATACCTTGATTTCCCCAAATGGCTACGAATGATGCACCAATAGCGGAGGCATCTACATTGCGCGTGTTTTCCAAAACGATTCGCACACTGTCCGGAAAACTAATTAGTGCACTGGGTACATCAGGTTTTTTCTGCGCTACAATAGTTGTGGCACTGAACAGAAAGGCGATGAAAAAAATGGCGTTTGATTGCTTCACAAAATCTAAAACCTTGAAATTCGTAAATAATGCGTAAATAAGCTAAATGATACCTTTCTTAAACGATGATGAGCGCCTATTCCTGTTTTTTTAGCGAAGTTTTTTAATCAGAAGGTATGATTCTTTATGCGATTGATTTATTTCCGCGCTCCAATAATTCTAACGAGATTTCCAGCATTGAACCATGAACTTTTCTTTTGATGACCAAAGGCAAATTATACCTTATTCCAACCATTATTGCGGACGATACACAAGCTCAGGTAATACCAGCACAGGTTCGTGATATTTTGCCAGACATTCATTATTTCCTTGCGGAAGATGTACGCACGGCCAGAAGGTATTTAAGCAGTTTAAAAATTTACGACTCCATTGAGAGGCTTCAAATAGAAGTTTTGGATAAGGATACCGTATTCAACCAACTTGAGGCCTTGTTTGCGCCCGTTTTGAATGGTCAAAATATTGGTATTCTTTCTGAATCAGGTTGTCCGGGTGTTGCAGATCCTGGTGCGTTGGCTGTTCGGTTTGCACATCAACATCAAATCGATGTCGTTCCATTGGTTGGACCATCCTCCATTCTCTTGTCTCTTATGGCCTCAGGACTAAATGGGCAGCATTTTGCATTTCATGGATATTTACCGATTGGAACAAAAGACAATGGAAAGGCTATAAAGGAATTTGAAAGAGAATCGAAACAAAAAAATCAAACTCAGATTTTTATCGAGACGCCATACCGCAATAATAATGTATTCAGTGCACTGAAAACCAATCTTGGAGATAATACACTTTTATGTGTAGCATCTGATATTACGGGAGCAAACGAGTTCATTAAAACCCAATCCATTAAAAAATGGAAGGAGGACCAATTTGCATGGAAGAAGGTGCCAACTGTTTTTTTATTCCTGGCTTCCTGAATGACATCGAAACATTTTTGTTTTAAACAATTCAATCTAAATTTGCGGCCTTGAGTTTTTAATCATACCATAAACAAAGACAAGAAAACATGCCTTATTTATTTACATCTGAGTCCGTTTCGGAAGGTCACCCAGACAAAGTAGCTGATCAAATTTCTGACGCGCTCATTGATTACTTTTTAGCCTATGACCCTTCTTCGAAAGTGGCTTGCGAAACGCTGGTAACAACCGGACAAGTAGTGTTGGCTGGAGAAGTGAAATCAGAAGCGTATTTGGATGTTCAGGATATTGCACGCGAAGTAATCCGGAAAATCGGATACACGAAAAGCGAATATATGTTCGAAGCTGATTCATGTGGTATTCTTTCTGCTATCCACGAACAATCACCTGACATCAATCAAGGTGTTGAACGTAAAAAGAAAGAAGATCAGGGAGCTGGTGATCAAGGTATGATGTTTGGTTATGCCACCAGCGAAACAGACAATTACATGCCTTTGCCGCTAGAGTTAGCACATCTTTTACTGCGTGAATTATCCACTATTCGCAAAGAAGGAAAGGTAATGAAGTACCTTCGCCCGGATGCAAAATCACAAGTAACGATTGAATATACTGACGACAACAAGCCCGGCCGTGTTGACACAATCGTAATCTCTACCCAACATGATGATTTTGCAAAAGACGCAATCATGTTGAAGCAAATTAAAGATGATGTTATCAATATTGTTGTTCCCCGGATAAAGAAGAAACTTCCAAAACGCGTTCAAAAATTTTTTGGATCAGACATTAAATACCATGTTAACCCAACCGGAAAGTTTGTAATTGGTGGCCCGCATGGTGACACTGGTTTAACAGGCCGTAAAATAATAGTAGATACATACGGTGGGAAAGGTGCACACGGTGGAGGTGCTTTCTCTGGTAAAGATCCTTCTAAAGTAGATCGTTCAGCAGCATACGCAACACGGCACGTTGCCAAAAACTTAGTGGCAGCAGGTGTTTGTGATGAAGTACTTGTACAAGTAGCCTATGCTATTGGTGTAGCACAACCTGTTGGTTTGTATGTAAACACATATGGCACTTCAAAAGTGAATGTAAGTGATGGCGAAATTGCAAAACGCGTTTCCAAGATATTTGATATGCGTCCTTACTTCATCGAAGAACGTTTCAATTTAAGAACACCAATCTATTCTGAAACGGCTGCCTATGGGCACATGGGTCGTGAGCCAAAGATTGTTGAGAAGATATTCAATAAAGGAAAGAAGACGGAGAAGAAAGTGAAAGTGGAGCTATTCCCTTGGGAGAAACTTAACTATGTAGATCAGGTTAAGAAAGCATTCAAAATAAAGTAATAAAAAAGGGCTCTGAAAAGAGCCTTTTTTATTTGAGTTATACCCTCGCCTCGCTCAGCTTTGCTTTAAATTTTGTGAGCTGCATCCGTAGAGCGTCTGTTGCAAGATCGGTTGCCTCTTCAAATGAGCGCGCCTTTTCTGTTGCAAACATTTGTGTTCCCGGCACGCGAAGTTTTATTTCTACCGTTTTATTTTCTGCACCTTCATTATTAATTCTGAGAAAAACCTCCCCATCAACTAATCGATCATAAAATGTTTCCAGTTTATCGAGTTTCTTTTGGATGAAATCAATCAATTTGCGATCAGCATCGAAATGGATGGAATGAACTTGTAACTTCATAAGCGTAAAAATTTAAGTTAAACATTAAACTGATCTGGTTTGCATTGCTACAGGCCAGCAAGAGAGGTAATCATTTTTTCATAGTGTTACATTTCGTTTTGTTTTAAGATGCGTTTATGCTTTCGGGTGAGCCTGATCAAATACTTTTTTCAATTTTTCCATCGAATTATGCGTGTACACTTGTGTTGCAGCAAGACTACTATGACCCAGTAAATCTTTTACAGCATTAATCTCGACACCTTTGTTTAGCAAGTGTGTTGCATAAGTATGACGTAGAACATGGGGGCTTTTTCTTTCGGAAGTTGTATTCTCGCTGAGGTATTTTTTCACGATGCGATACACCATCATCGGGTAGCAAGGTTTGCCATTGTTTGCAACAAATAAAAATCCATGATTCAACTTCACTACTTCTTTGTTCCTGGTTTCACGATAGCTTTCCATTATTGGAACGATACTCGATGCAAAAGGGATAACTCTTTCTTTGTTTCTTTTCCCTAATACTTTAATTGTTCTATTACGCAAGTCAATTTGATTTTCTTTCAGGTGAATGAGTTCAGAAAGACGAATGCCTGTGGCATAGAAAAGCTCTAGTATTAATTTATCTCTCCAACCTTCAAGTGTATTATTGAACACTACTTTATCAAGCATGTTTACCATGTCTCCTTCTTTAACAAAGGCAGGAAGTTTTTTCTTTGTCTTCAGAGCAGAGATTTTCAACATCGGATCTACGCTGATGACTTCTTTCTTCATTAGAAATTTATAGAACGATCGCAGGCATGCCATTTTTCGATTGACAGAACGAGGATCAATATCGTGTTCTACCAAATCAATAATCCACGAACGAATAATGCTATAGGGAGCATTCTCGATTAATTCATCGGGATATGTCTTTTCAAGAAAATCAGAAAATTGAAGGAGGTCGTTTTGATAGGCCGCAATCGTGTTAGGGCTAACACGCTTTTCAAACTGAAGGTAGTTCAGAAAGGATTTTATCATTTGCTTCTACACCAATTCCACAGTAGAAGCAATGTAAAAAAATAATCCTCTCTTGGAAACACCAAAAGAGGATATGTTGATAGAATGAGGATAATTTTGTGAACAACCCTTTACCGGGATTCACAAATGTTATTTAGGATTCGCTTCGTTTAAACGTTGCTGACCTACGTAAGTAGCGTGGATGATTTCTTGTCTTCTGCGGATAGAAGGCTTGGTAAATGAAGTTCTGGAACGCAATTCTTTCAAAACGCCTGTTTTTTCAAACTTCTTCTTGAAGCGTTTCAAGGCTTTGTCGATTGATTCGTTCTCTTTTACGTTGATGATTAACATAGTTATTAATTAGGGTCGCAAATATAGCGCAAGAGCAACCAATTTTCCAAGATTACTTTAAAATAGCTCGTGCGATAACAAGTTTTTGAATTTCGGATGTCCCCTCGCCTATGGTACAAAGCTTGGCATCACGGTAGAATTTCTCAGCAGGGAAGTCCTTGATGTAGCCATATCCACCAAAAATCTGCAAGGACTCATTAGCGGCTTCAACAGCAACCTCTGATGCATAGAGCTTCGCCATAGCTGATTCCTTTGTGACTTCCTGTCCATTATTTTTAAGTTCCCCGGCACGATACGTAAGCAAGCTGGCAGCTTCAATCTTAGTAGCCATGTCTGCCAATTTGAAGCTAATACCTTGAAACTTAGAAATGGGTTGATTAAACTGATGTCGCTCCTTAGAATAGTTCAGCGCTGCTTCATAAGCACCTGTGGCAATACCCAGACTTAGTGCTGCAATTGATATTCTTCCTCCATCTAACACTTTCATGGATTGAATAAAGCCGTTTCCTTCTTTACCTAGCATTTGAGACTTATGAACCCGGCAATCCGAAAAGATTAGCTCAGCAGTTTCCGAAGCACGCATACCGAGTTTATTTTCTTTTTTCCCTGAAGAGAATCCAGGAGTTCCTTTCTCAATGATGAATGCTGTCATTCCATGAGAATCGTCAACTTCTCCAGTCCGAACAATTACTACCGCCACATCACCTGATCTTCCATGAGTGATAAAATTCTTTGCGCCATTAATTACATAATGGTCTCCATCCTTCACAGCAACAGTTTTCATATTGCCAGCATCTGAACCTGTATTTGGTTCAGTTAACCCCCAAGCTCCAATCCATTCGGCCGTTGCTAACTTGGGTAAATAATTCCTCTTCTGTTCTTCAGAACCGAATTGAAGGATATGATTTGTGCAAAGTGAGTTATGCGCAGCCATCGATAACCCTATGGATCCATCTATTTTTGATATGCCAACAAGTGCAGTTATATATTCTAAATAGCCAAAACCCGCTCCTCCATATTCTTCAGGCACCAGAATACCCATTAATCCAAGATCTCCCATTTTTTTAAATAGCTGAATTGGAAACTCTTGAGACTCATCCCATTTCATGATGTTTGGTAAAATCTCTTTTGTGCCAAAATCATGTACCATTTTGGCAATCATGTTTTGATTTTCGTTTTTTTCGAATGACAGCAAACCAACTTGTTCGTCCATTAATTTCATAGAGAAGTATTTTGAGATGCAATATTAAGAGATTAAACTGAAAAAATAACGAATGTTAGTTTGTATGAAAGGAATATATTTTAGGCAAGTATTTTTAGTCCTAATTGATTTTTTAGGATTTGCATGAGTTGAAAAGCATTATTTTCGCAACTTCTAAAAACCCATAAACATGAAAATAGCTGTAGTTGGCACTGGCTATGTTGGTCTTGTTACTGGAACCTGCTTCGCGGAAACAGGAAATACCGTAACCTGCATTGATATAGACAAGGAAAAAGTAAAAAAGCTCCAATCCGGAAAAATCACAATCTATGAGCCCGGGCTTGAACAATTGTTTGAGCGAAACGTTAAGCAGGAAAGACTTTTTTTTACTACGAACCTGGAAGAAGGTATCCGCGATGCAAAAGTTATTTTTCTTGCCTTACCTACACCTCCCGGTGAAGATGGCTCCGCTGATTTAAAGTATATCCTGAAAGTCTCTGATGATTTGGGATCTTTATTGAAAGACTATACAGTTGTTGTAGATAAAAGTACAGTGCCAGTAGGCACAGCTGATAAAGTGAGAGACAGAATATCGGCTCATGCTAAAGTTGTTTTTGATGTTGTCTCTAATCCTGAATTTTTGCGTGAAGGTGTAGCGGTTGAAGATTTTATGAAACCAGAGCGTGTGGTTATCGGAACAAGCTCACCACAAGCGCGCAAAGTTATGGAGACTTTATACGCACCCTTTGTTCGCCAAGGGAATCCACTAGTTTTTATGGATGAGCGTTCTGCAGAATTAACCAAGTATGCAGCCAATGCTTTTCTCGCAACGAAGATTTCGTTTATGAATGAGATCGCCAATCTATGTGAAATGGTTGGAGCGGATGTTGATTCGGTACGCAAAGGAATAGGTACTGACAGCAGAATTGGTAAACGCTTTCTCTTCCCAGGTATTGGTTATGGAGGAAGTTGCTTTCCAAAGGATGTTCAGGCTTTGGCTAAATCTTCTGATGATGCCAAGTATGATTTCAAAATTCTGAAAGCGGTAATGGATGTTAATGCGCTTCAGAAAACCAAACTCATTCCTCACATCAAGAAGTTTTTTAAGGGTAATTTAAAAGGTAAAACGATTGCCATGTGGGGATTGTCTTTTAAACCTCATACGGATGATATTCGCGAAGCACCATCACTCTACAATATTGAAGAGTTATTGGCCGAAGGCGTTATCATTAAAGCACATGATCCGGAAGGAGCTGAGAATGTTAAAAAATTAATTGGTGATAAGATTCAGTATTGCGATACGCCATACGAATCAGCTGAAAATGCAGATGCGATTTTTATTGCTACAGAGTGGCCTGAGTTTCGAACACCTGACTTCGAAAGACTGTCCTCTATAGTAAAACAAAAGGTAATTTTTGACGGAAGAAATCTTTACGATCTTGAAGCAATGAAAGAACTTGGGTATTCATATTTTAGTATTGGAAGGGAGGTAGTCAATGGCTAAGCAACGCGTTTTAATTACCGGTGGTGCCGGATTCCTAGGCTCACATTTATGCGATCGATTTTTGAAAGAGGGTTTTCATGTTATCGCAATGGATAATTTGATAACTGGTGATCTTCGAAACATCGAACATCTTTTCAAGCAGGAATCATTTGAGTTCTACCATCAGGACGTTTCTACGTATGTACACATTCCGGGAGAGCTTCATTACATCCTTCATTTTGCCTCACCAGCAAGTCCAATTGATTATCTTAAAATTCCGATTCAGACTCTTAAAGTGTCGTCATTAGGAACACACAATCTACTCGGACTAGCACGTGCTAAGAAGGCTCGGATACTTGTTGCATCCACATCTGAAGTATATGGTGATCCACTGGTGCATCCGCAAGTGGAAGAGTATTATGGTAATGTGAATCCGATTGGTCCCCGTGGTGTATACGATGAAGCCAAACGTTTTCAAGAGGCAATCACGATGGCGTATCATACGTACCATAATGTAGAGACTAGAATCATCAGAATATTCAATACTTATGGCCCTCGCATGCGACTGAATGATGGTCGCGTATTACCTGCTTTTATCGGCCAGGCTTTGCGTGGCGAAGACCTTACCATTTTTGGTGATGGTTCTCAAACACGTTCATTCTGTTATGTAGATGATGAGGTGGATGGCATTTATAAATTGTTAATGTCTAACTATCATTTACCAGTTAACATTGGAAATCCGGATGAGATTAGTATTCTGGATTTTGCACAGGAGATCGTTAAGCTTACAGGAACAACACAGAAGGTAATTTGTAAACCCTTACCTCAGGATGATCCGAAGCAACGTAAACCGGACATCACAAAAGCGAAAGAGATATTAGGTTGGGAACCTAAAGTATCCCGTTCGGAAGGATTGAAAATTACGTACGAATACTTTAAATCATTGCCGAAGGAAGTCCTCTTCCAAAGAGACCACAAGAACTTTGAAAGTTATATTCGATAAACGATTCTCATGACGAACAGAAAAATTATCATTACCGGTGGAGCAGGTTTTATTGGTTCACATGTGGTGCGTCTGTTTGTTACCAAGTATCCTGCGTACGAAATTATCAATGTCGATAAGCTCACGTATGCAGGAAATCTGGAGAATCTAAAGGACATTGAGAAGAACAAAAATTACCATTTTGAAAAGGGTGACATACTGGATGTAGAATTCCTGAATGGAGTTTTCAAAAAGTATAGTGTAGATGGCGTAATTCACTTGGCTGCAGAATCGCATGTAGATCGCTCCCTTCACAATCCTGCAGAGTTTGCCATGACCAACATTATCGGTACAATCAATTTGTTGCGTGCCGCGTATGCATATTGGAATGGAAACTTTACAGATAAATTCTTCTACCACATCTCTACGGATGAAGTTTACGGATCAGTAGATCATGGTTCATATTTCACGGAAGAGTCGCAGATCGATCCACAATCTCCTTATTCAGCTTCTAAGGCGAGTAGTGATCATTTTGTTCGGGCGTTTCATAACAGCTATGGTTTGCCTACAGCAGTCAGTCGCTGTTCTAACAATTATGGTCCTTATCATTTTCCTGAAAAATTGATTCCGTTGATGATCAATAACATTATTCAGCAAAAGCCTCTTCCGGTTTATGGGAAAGGAGAAAATATTCGCGATTGGTTATTCGTGGAAGATCATGCAGCAGCAATTGATTCGATCTTTCATAAGGGAAAAGCAGGGGAAGTCTATAACATTGGAGGCAACAACGAGTGGACCAATATTGATTTGGTGCATCTGCTTTGCCGCATTATGGATCAAAAGTTAGGACGCGAAGATGGAGCTTCTGCTAAATTGATAACATTTGTAAAAGACAGACCCGGACATGATTTGCGTTATGCAATTGATCCATCTAAACTGATTAGTGAAACTGGTTGGCGTCCTGAAGTTACGTTTGAAGTAGGGTTAGAAAAAACAGTGGATTGGTATCTTGCGAATCCGGTTTGGCTCAAGCATGTTACTTCAGGAGAGTATATGAAGTATTATGAAACCATGTACCACTAAGTGTTAGGCTTAAGGATGGAAGTCTTCAACTAAGAAACTTCGTATTACCTTTGCATCACTAGAACACAAAATATCCATACACATGAAAGGCATTATTCTCGCAGGCGGATCGGGTACAAGATTACATCCGTTAACGATCGCAGTGAGTAAACAACTCATGCCGGTGTATGATAAGCCGATGATTTATTATCCGTTGTCGGTATTAATGATGGCGGGCATCAATGAAATTCTCATTATTTCTACGCCTCATGATATGCCATCGTTTAAGAAATTATTAGGTGATGGAAAATCCTTGGGTTGTTCATTTACCTATGAAATTCAACCCAGTCCGGATGGACTTGCACAAGCCTTTGTCATAGGTGAAAAGTTTATTGGCAAGGATAAGGTAGCCTTAATTTTAGGCGATAATATTTTCTATGGATCCGGTATTCAGAAGGTATTACAATCTAATGTAGACCCTGATGGTGGTGTTGTGTTTGCCTACCACGTGACCGATCCGGAACGCTATGGAGTAGTTGAATTCGATTCAAATAAAAAAGCAATTTCCATTGAAGAAAAACCAGCAAAACCAAAATCAAATTATGCCGTGCCGGGATTATATTTTTATGATAACGAAGTAGTATCCATCGCAAAGTCGTTGAAGCCCAGTGTGCGTGGTGAGCTTGAAATAACCGATGTAAACAATATCTATTTAAAGCGTGGCAAATTAACGGTAGCTCCTATGGGAAGAGGAACCGCCTGGCTTGATACAGGAACCTTTGATTCATTGATGCAAGCCTCAAACTTTGTTCAGGTAATTGAACAACGTCAAGGTCTGAAAGTTGGATGTATAGAAGAGGTAGCTTATCGCATGGGCTTTATTTCAAAAGATCAACTGACAGTACTTGCCAAACCTCTGGAGAAAAGTGGTTATGGCGCCTATCTCAAAAATTTGCCTGAGTAAACTTAATTGGTCCTCTTTCTTTTTTGACAGATTAAACTCAGATCCTGTCATTCTAACAACAAAGAATAAATAAGGTAAATGCAAGGGAATGATTGTGCGATTTCTTTAGAAATCACTCGCTCTTCTGATCCAAATTTTGCGTTCGACTAAAAAAATTCTATTTTTGCCTCACTTTTGTGGAAGATTCTTCGAGGGGACGAATAAGTCCCCTCTTTGTTTTTAGAGTTTTTTGGATGGAAATAGCTGAGGAGATACGGAAAATTGCAGAAAGCAAGCTTGCTGACCCAAGCCATTTTGTAGTGGATGTGGTCGCTTCGCTCACGAAATCCCCACGAAGAATTATGGTAATCCTGGATGGCGACAACAGTATAACCATCGATGATTGCGCCAACCTTAGCCGGGAACTTTCGGGTGTATTGGAAGAAAATGGATTGGCAGGCGAAAACTATTTGCTGGAAGTTTCGACTCCCGGTCTTGATCATCCGCTGAAACTAAAGCGCCAGTATAAAAAGAATATCGGCCGAGGTGTAAAGGTAAAGCTTCAGGATAAACAGGTCGAAGGAAAACTGACAGGGGTAACAGAAGATAATATAACGCTCGAGCAGGAGATCGGAAAAGGGAAGAAGAAGGAAATACAAACTGTAGAAATACAGTTTTCAGAAATCGAAAAAACTTTTGTGTTAGTAAGTTTCAAATAAACAGTACCATGGATGCACATGAATTAATTCAGTCGTTTGCTGAATTCGCGAAGCAAAAAAACATCGATCGTCCTACCATGATCAGGATCTTGGAAGATGTATTTCGCAACATGATAAAAAAGAGGTTTGGTTCGGATGAGAAATTCGACATCATTATCAACTCGGATAAGGGAGATTTGGAAATCTATCGCTTCCGTGAAATTGTTGACGATGATTCAGAAGACATCTGGGATTTCGATAAGATAACCCTTACGGATGCCAAAAAAATTGAGCCTGATTTTGAAGTGGGTGAAGAAGTATCGGAACAGATCTACATTGAGGATTTTGGACGCAGAGCAGTAACAACAGCGCGTCAAACGTTGATTCAAAAAGTGAAGGATCTTGAAAAAGATTTGATCTATCAAAAATATAAAGACCTAGTAGGCGAAATCATTGCGGGCGAAGTGTACCAGGTGTTGAGCCGCGAAGTGTTGTTAACCGATGCTGAAGGAAATGAAATCGCTATCCCTCGTGGTGAGCAAATTCAGAAAGATCGCTATCGCAAGGGAGAAAATGTTCGTGCAGTAGTACATAAGGTCGAAATGGTAAATGGTAATCCAAAAATCATTTTGTCCCGTACATCTCCTGTTTTCATGGAACGCTTGTTCGAACAGGAGGTACCGGAAGTAGATGACGGATTAATTACGATAAAGAAAGTAGTTCGCGAGCCAGGAGAGCGTGCAAAGGTTGCTGTGGAATCATACGATGATCGTATTGATCCTGTTGGAGCTTGCGTAGGTATGAAGGGTTCACGTATTCACGCTATCGTGCGTGAATTGCAAAACGAAAACATTGACGTTATCAATTTCACGGAAAATCTTGAGCTCTTTATTCAACGAGCATTAAGTCCTGCGAAAGTGGTATCGATAAAAGTGAATAAGGAAAGTGGTCGCGTGGCAGTTTATTTAAAGCCCGATCAGGTTTCTCTTGCTATTGGTAAGGGAGGATTGAACATCAAGCTTGCAAGCCGGTTAGTGGGTTATGAAATTGATGTATTCCGTGAATTAGCAGAAGGACAAGAGGAGGAAGATGTTGACTTGAGCGAATTCTCAGATGAGATTGAAGCATGGGTTATCACCGAATTGAAACGCATTGGTTTAGATACGGCCAAGAGTGTATTGGCACTATCGAATGAAGAATTAGTAAGACGCACCGATTTAGAAGAAGAGACAGTAGAGAATGTATTTGCAGTGTTGCGCAAGGAGTTTGAATAGAAGGAGAGAGTGATGAATAAAGTGATCTAAAGTTAAGATCACGTTAAATTCAGGAGCACTGCCGAAATTGATTTTAAAGTCGTTAAAAAACAGGGATATTTGAGTATGTCAGAGGAAAAATTGATAAGGCTGAGTCAAGCGGCAAGAAAGCTCAATGTGGGCCACAACACCATCTTGGACTTTCTGCATAAGAAAGGTTTTGAGGTGGAGAATAACCCCAATGCTAAACTTACGCCCGAGCACATCACCTTGCTATCGAAAGAATTTGCATCCTCTGCAACAGAAAAACTGGAAGCATCTGGTTTATCCATTGGCGCAAAACACGTTGATGTAAAAATTGCTGAACCTGAAATCGAAGTAGCAAAAAAACGCCTCGATGAAGAAGAAAGCATTATGATTAAAAACTTAGGATCTTCTCCTAAGGTGAAAGAAGAACCTAAGCCAGAAAAAGTAGTGCCGGAAAAAGCAAAGCTTGATGGTATAAAAGTTCTGGGCAAAATTGAGTTGGAGAAAAAGCCAGCGGCAAAAGTAGCAGCGGAAGCAAAGACCGAAAAGAAAGCCGAGCCTGAAAAGAAAACAGAGAAAGCGAAAAAGGTAGAGGAAACAAAAGTAGAAGAAATTGTTGCTCCGGTTGCTGAAATTAAAACCGAAAAGACAGTTGTACCTCCAACCGTTGTTGATCCGATAGCAGAAAAATTACCCGAGCAAGAACTGATCAAAGCAAAAGCGGATCGTCTTCAGGGGTTGAAAGTATTGGATCGGATCGAGCTACCTGCTGATAAAGAAAAGAAAGCTCCTGTAGCTTCTTCCGATATTCGCAAAGACAATTCCGGCAAACGTCCAAGAAAACGAATCACAGGTCCGGATAATCAAAATCAAGGACAACAGCGTCCACACAGTGGAGGTCAACAAGGTGGAGGACAAGGTCAACGTCCACACCAAAATACACAACCACAACGTGGAAGGACAGGGCCACCAACTCGTGTTCAAAAGGCAGAGCCAACTGAGAAAGAAATTCAGGATCAGATCAAAGCGACACTTGCTAAATTAAGCGGTGGAACGAAAAAGGCAACGGGTGCCAAATACAGAAGAGAAAGACGTCAGGCAAATACAGAAGCGCAGGAGCAACAGATGCTCCAGGATCAAGAGTCATCAAAAGTATTGAAGGCGGCAGAATTTATTTCAGCCAACGACTTAGCTTCGATGATGGACGTTTCGGTTAACGATGTAATCTCTACGTGTTTAAGTTTAGGTATGTTCGTTTCGATCAACCAACGTCTGGATGCAGAAGCGATCACTGTTATTGCGGATGAGTTTGGCTTTGAAGTACAATTCACTTCGGCTGATGATGAAGCCAGCATAGAAGACAACAAAGACAACGAAGAAGATTTACTTCCACGTGCACCGATTGTAACGATCATGGGTCACGTAGATCATGGCAAAACTTCCTTGCTCGACTATATTCGTAATACAAAAGTAACGGCATCAGAAGCCGGAGGTATCACGCAGCACATTGGTGCATATGATGTAGTAACAAAGAGCGGACATAAAATTGCATTTCTTGATACACCAGGTCACGAAGCCTTCACGGCCATGCGTGCTCGTGGTGCGAAACTTACGGATATAGCAATCATCGTTGTTGCGGCTGATGATGATGTAATGCCTCAAACAAAAGAAGCAATCAACCACGCGCAAGTTGCAGGTGTTCCTCTGGTAATTGCAATTAATAAAATAGATAAGCCGGGAGCGAATCCTCAGAGGATACGCGAGTCACTTTCTAAGTTGAACATCCTCGTTGAAGATTGGGGTGGTAAATATCAGGTGCAGGAAATCTCAGCGAAAGCAGGAACCGGTATTGGAGACTTGCTTGAAAAAGTATTGTTGGAAGCTGAAATATTAAACCTGAAGGCCAATCCAAATCGTAATGCTTCTGGTTCTATCATTGAAGCATCGTTAGATAAAGGTCGTGGCTATACAACAACTATCATGGTGCAAAACGGAACACTCCGCGTTGGAGATGTAATGTTGGCCGGTGCAAATTATGGTCGTGTTAAAGCGATGTTTGATGACCTCGGAAAGAAAGTTTCAGAGGTAGGTCCATCAACAGCCGTTCAGATTTTAGGATTGGATGGCGCGCCACAAGCGGGTGAGAAGTTTACTGTAATGGAAACCGATCGCGAAGCACGCGAAATGGCAACGAAGAGAAGTCAATTATTGCGCGAGCAAAGTATACGTACAAAGAAACACATTACACTGGATGAAATTGGAAGACGCTTGGCGATCGGAAGTTTCAAACAATTGAATGTGATTGTGAAAGGTGATGTGGATGGTTCAGTTGAAGCGTTATCCGATTCATTGTTGAAATTATCTACCCCAGAAGTTCAGGTGGCGATCATTCACCGTGGTGTTGGTCAGATTTCTGAATCCGATGTATTGTTGGCTTCAGCGTCTGATGCTATTATCTTAGGATTCCAGGTTCGACCTTCTACAGCGGCACGTAAGGTAGCCGATAACGAAGAAATTGAAATACGTCTATACTCAATCATCTACGATGCGATTGATGAAGTGAAGGCTGCGATGGAAGGTATGTTGGCGCCACAGACTGAAGAAGTGATTGTGGGTAACGTTGATGTACGCGAAGTATTTAAGGTTACGAAAGTTGGAACCATTGCAGGATGTATGGTGACTGATGGGTCTATAAAACGTAGTAATCCGATCCGCCTTATCCGCGATGGTATTGTAATCTACACCGGTAAAATTGGTTCATTGAAACGTCATAAAGATGACGCATCAGAAGTGAGAACAGGTTTCGATTGTGGTATCCGCATTGATGGATTTAACGACATGCAGATTGGCGATACAATTGAAAGTTATGAGCAACGCGAAGTGAAGAGAACACTTTAAGTTCTTTGAAACATAAAAAAAGCCCCGGT
>JBDTTT010000081.1:0-24418 GCA_039930485.1 Chryseolinea sp. | reverse complement strand
CTTTCCTTGTTTTGATAGACCCAACTCGTCCCATACGTTACTATAATGTGTGTGGCTTCGCTTATTTGTTTCCGAGTTGACTGAATAATAGTATTCAAATCATATAATAATTCAAGCGGATCAGGATTACTTAAATCAGAATGGGCATCATAACAATGCCAGCGTTCATTGTAAAAAAAAATATCGGCTTCCGTAAATACACGTTCGTCTGCCCATAAGTTTTCATTTCCATGACCCGTGTAGTTGATAATGATTGAGCCTTTATTAAAACGACTTCTGATATCATCGTTCGCTTTCGGAATGGTTTCTCCGCTGGGCTTTACGGTTTTACTATACGTGCCTAAGAAAGTTCGCTTCGTGTTGAATGCCGGGTTTGTTAATTCAATTTGATTGGCCAAACTGTTGGCTTGAATTTGATGTGTGCTAGAAAATCCATCTGAGATACTGCCATCATCGGCCACAAAAGCAATTTCTTTTCGCCACGAACTCAACGCTTTTTTGTTTGTATCATATGAAATTATTTTATCAACAACGTCACGAGCTTCTTGTTCACTTTTTACAGGCAAGCGACCAACGCCAATATCCATCGTGTAATTTTGTACAGGGCTTTCTCCCCAATTACCTTCTGTATTTTCGAGAAAACTAAAATAGTCATCAGAAGAATATGTTTCCAGAGGTGATAAAGAATTTCGAGACTCATAGGTTGGAATAAAATTGGTGTTATAGGCAACGCGCGCTTTAAAATCGTAAGAGCCCCTTCCAAAAAGTAAAAGAGATTTTAATCCGGATGGATTTTTATCGTAAAGATATTTTGCAAAATCCCGAATAGCCGTTGGATCTTGTCTGCCGGATGAAAACTCATTGAAGATTTCTTCAGGTGTTACCACCAACGTTGTTAAATTATTATTGGCTTCACGATGTTGGGCAAGTCGCAACGCTTCTGTTTTAAAATCGGGGTAGGTAACAATAAGCAGATTAGGTGTGGAGGTTCCATGTAAGTCCTGATTCGAAATTTTTCCTACGAGTGTTGGGGTGGGAATATTGCTATTGAAGATGATAAACTCTTTTAGTGTAGTGGTTGCTGTTGAAAATGTAATCGTACTGCTTTGAAGATTAAAGGTTTGTATTGCTGCATTTGAGGGGTCAGTAATATCCCAAATGGCGGAAGCATTTGTAGCGTTGGTTATCTCAAATTGTGATATCGGTTGATTTAAACTGGTTGCTGATCGAAATGAAGATTGATCTCCGTAGAGGGAAAGATTTCGGGTAAAGCCAATCATAAAGAAATCAAGAAAACCTATGGATTTTCCTGAACTCGCTTTGATGTATTGATATTTTATTTCTTGAGATGTTGTGGAGGATGCCGAAACAGTTGTTGAATTAAACGAGATCGAATCCCTTTTATGTCGTCCCTTCAAACCATATGATGTATTGGGTATGGAAGAAACTGTTTGAGAACCTACTTCTGTATTATTGAAAATTAATTTGAATGATGATCCATTAAAGGATTGCGCCATAACATCGGATACCCACGTAATGGGCGTGTTGTTGGTTATCCCACTTATATCCATTCTAAAAATCTGATCGGTTGTAAAATCAAACCGCTCGCCATACCATTCTCTTCCTGATTTTAGTTCACTGTAATCATCCAGTTCATGAAAAACAAAATCATTAAAGGTATTAACAACTGGGAAACCAGTTCCGAGATTCTCTGAAGTTGTAATTCGTTTTCCATTATTACTTCCAACGGTAATGAAATAAAAATTCTTTTCACTGTAGAGATTGTGTTCGTATGCTATAATTTTTTTTGTGGTGTTGAAACGAATTCCATCTCCACCCTCTGCATAAAAAAGTATGAAGTCTTCTTTGTTGAAGACACCATCATTTTCCCCACTAACAAAGATGGCGTTTTCAGTAAGGTCAGAAGGTCGGGAAGTGCTGTTTGGTTGTGGAAGCATTCCACCTCGATTGCCGGCAACTTTTATTTTTCGGGGATCGGTATTATCTGGGTCGAACCCCATTTTCTTAAACACTTCATAGGTAATTTTGTAAACACCATTCTTCTCTATGGATACTTTGTACCAACTCCCCTGACTTAGAATGGATGATTGGGCAGAGGCAGAAAAACTTGCTGCTGCACAAAGTAATATTAGATACCTTCGAATGGAGTGAACCGAATTCAATCTTACTGATTTAGGCCGAAAATTAATCCTTATTTTAAAACAGACTGCAAGCCTAACGACATCGCGATATATAAAAGTATAAGCAGCGGAAGCGCTGCCCAATGCAGAAAGGCTACTAACAATACTGAAAGTATAAGGAAGGTAAACCGGATTTTGTTATCTGCCCAGCTAAAGTTTTTGAACTTTAAGGCAAACAAATCAAATCGGGAAACCATTAAAAGTGAAAAAACGAGCGTGATAATGGATAAAGCCACTGGTGTGTGAACAAAATCGAAAATCGGCTGAGTTAAGAAAGGTATAGTCGTTATAAAAATGGCGTTGGCAGGGGTTGGCAAACCTTTAAATGAATCAGACTGAGTTTCATCAATATTGAATTTGGCAAGACGCAAAGCAGAGCAAACGGCAATTAATAAACCGAGATAAGGTAAATAAGCAAAGGGAGGGTCAATCGTCAGTGTCTTATACATAAAGAGTGCAGGAAGCGCTCCAAAACTCACCATATCAGCAAGCGAATCAAGTTCTTTTCCGATGGGCGAATTAGCTTTGAAGATGCGCGCTGCAAAACCATCAAAGAAATCAAAAACACAGGCGATCAGCACAAAATAGGCAATGGGTATTTCAGTGCCCTCAAAAAGAAAAAGAATACCGAGGCAACCGCATACTAAATTGCAACAGGTTAAAAAGTTAGGGATGTGCTTCAGCATAGACTCGTTATTTCAATTTAAGCATCGAGATTAGATATCAGCTTCTGTTAATGCGCAAAAGGGATTGGTTCGTTTCTCAAAACCAATGGTTGTTTCAGGGCCATGGCCGGGATATACGGTAACGTCATCAGGCAGTGTAAACAGTTTTTGGTGAATGCTATTAATGAGTGTTGCATGATTACCTCCAGGCAAATCTGTTCGGCCAATGCTGTTCATAAATAAAACATCACCAGCAATTAATGTTTTTTGTTTTTCATTGTAAAAAGCAATGTGTCCCGGTGAATGACCAGGTACAAATAGCACTGTAAACTGCTGATTACCGAACGATACAGTACCACCTTCTTCGAGATATACGTCTACTTCAGCTTCGGTATAAGTAGCAAATCCATAATTAGGAGCATAGACTTTCACAGCCTTTAGCACGGGTTCATCTTTCGGGTGTATATAGAGTTTGGTTTTGTATTTTTCTTTTACAAAATAATTTCCCAACACATGATCAATATGACAATGTGTGTTCAGCAACATTTTTACATGCAGGTTTTGAGCTTCAATAAAATCAGTTAGTTCTTTCCGCTCATTATCTACAAAGCAACCTGGGTCAATGATGATGCAATCCCCCGTTTCATCAAACAAAACATAGGTATTTTCCTGAAAAGGGTTGAAAACAAAAGACTGGACACTTAGCATGGCATCGATTTGGTGCAAAAATAGCTGAATTTTATCAGGGGCTGGCTTTATTATTTCAATTCATATTACATCGTCTGCTGAATGATAAGCGTAAAGATTTGCATTATAAATTGATGAAGGTTCATTAGGTTGCATCCCTTATTTATGAATGACCCAATAAAAGTTGATTACGTTATTGTTGGCCAGGGTTTGGCAGGTTCTGCTGTGGCAATTCAACTCCTAAAGATTGGAAAGAAGATAGTCATCATCGACCAGCCGGAAAAAAACAGAGCATCGTCTGTGGCCGCAGGTTTGTTTAATCCGATTACCGGAAAGAAAATGGTAAAGACCTGGATGGCGGATGTATTGTTTCCTTATCTCCATGACTTTTATAGAGCAGCAGAGGTACTAACAAATGAATCTTTTTTTTACCCCATGCCTCTCTATCGTCCTTTTATATCTATTGAAGAACAAAATGAATGGATGGCCAAAAGCGGAGATATAGCTTATGCATCTTATATCGATCGGGTTTTAACAAAGCCATCTTTTGCTGATGTCAAGGATGTGTTTGGTGGATTACTTTTAAAGCAATGCGGTTATTTGGATACGGTAAAATTTATGAATGCCGTTCGTCAGCACATCCAAAAAAACAATTATCTCTTGCAGGAAGAATTTGATTTTCAGGAATTATCCGTTGATAAAGGAACTATTGTTTACAAGAAATTTGAAGCTGATCGAGTGATCTTTTGCAATGGCACGGATCATAATCCTATTTTCAAGTGGCTTCCGATAAAACCATTGAAAGGAGAGACCTTAACGCTTCAGGCCGATACTTCATCTTCAACAATTATCAATCGTGGAGTTTATATTTTGCCATTGGCACAAAATCAATGGCGGGTCGGTGCTACGTATAATTTTCATGATAATGATTTGAACATTACCGAATCATCAAGGAGGGAATTAGTTGAAAAAGTTAATGCAATCAGTACATTCCCTTATACCATTATAAATCAACAATTGGGCTTTCGCCCGACTACCCCAGACCGCAGGCCAATATTAGGGGAACACCCTGAAATGAAATCATTCTATATTTTTAATGGTTTGGGAACAAAAGGTGTGAGCTTAGCGCCTTATTTTTCGAAGGTTTTAATCCACTTAACAGAAAATAGGGTGCCGGTAAACAAAGAGGTGGATATTGAGCGTTATAAATCAGTATATTCGGGTTCGTCATTATAGCTATGAGTTTTACAAGAAGAAGTTTCGTTACGATAGGGTTGGTATGGGCGGTAACATTCATCACCTTTTTAAAAGTACAGGCGCAAAATTCGACAGAGGTATTCGGTAAGAACCGTATTCAATACCGTCAGTTTGATTGGCAGTATCTGAGTGGCGAAAATTTTGACGTTTATTATTATGATAGTCGCAAAGGCGTGGCACAAGAAGCGCTTGAATTTTTGGAAGCTGAGTTCGACCGCATCACGGATCAGATTGATTATCCTCCCTATTTTAAAACAAAGATATTTCTGTACAATTCGCTGGCTGATTTGCGCCAGAGCAATATTGGATTAAACCGAAACATCTATAAAACGAGTGGTGAAACTAATTTTGTAAAACCTTATGTTGAGGTTGCACATTTAGGTACAGCTCAGGAATTTAAGGAAGAGTTGCTCTTTAAGATGTCGGAGCTGATGATCAATGAAATGATGTATGGCGGAAACCTGAAAGATATTTTTCAAAGTGCGATCTTACAAAACTTACCCGATTGGTTTTCTCAAGGTGCCTCTTTGTATGTAGCGAAAGGCTGGAGTATTGAGATGGATGATTACATCCGTCAGCTCATGCATACAAAAAAAGCAAATCACGCAACTAAACTTACCGGAAAACAAGCTGCCTTTGTCGGGCAATCGATTTGGAACTTCATCACGGAAAAGTATGGCAAAAGCAGCATGGCCAACATCCTGAACTATACCCGTGTTACCCGCAACGAAGAGAAAAGTATTATGATAACGCTTGGGATTAGTTTCAGACAGCTGTTGGTTGAATGGCAACGATTCTATTCTGAAATGGAGGGCGTTGTAGCGAAATCGTATGTAGTGCCTGATGACTCTCTTCACTTTACAAGACAAGACAATCGAACAACAGAGTTTACTACAATTAAAATTAGTCCTGATGGTCGGAACATTGCGTATGCAGAAAATGACCGCGGACGGTATGTAGTAAAAGTTCGTTCGTTAGAAAATGGCAGAGAAAGAACGATCATTTCGGGTGGAAGTAAAGTGATTGGCCAACGAGTTGATTACCGGCAACCCATCATTGCGTGGTCAGATGCCAATACATTAGGTGTAATTGCAGTGAAATATGGTCAATATGTTTTCTGGCTATACGATTTAAGTACACGCACAAAATTGCCACGTGAACTGGAAAAGTTTAGCAACATTCGAAGTTTTGATTTTTCAGGCAACGGAAGATTAGTCATTATGAGTGCGGACTTTGAAGGGAAGAGTGATCTGTTTTTACTGAGTACAAGACGTGATCGTGTAAAACGATTGACAAACGATCTGTTTGATGATCTCGATCCCAGTTTCATTCCAAACACAAATCGCGTGGTGTTTAGTTCGAATCGTACAAACGATACGTTGCGCAGTGTTACGAAAGCTCAGTTTCAACAACTGTCGAATAACTATAATTTATTTATTTACGATCTCGATAGCACCAATCTTCGGCTTACCCGTGTAACCAACACAGTGAGTAAAGACATTATGCCGATTGCGATTGATGACTATAATTTTTTGTATCTCACCGATCAGCGTGGCATTATTAATCTCTTTAAGTTCAATCGCGCAACTGGTATTTATTCTCAGGTAACGAATTTTTCCTCCAACATTAAAGTGTATGATCTAAACTATGCCAACAACATGATGGCTTGGGTAACCTCTAAAAATTTGAGGGAAAATATTTTTGTTAGTCATGACTTTACAACCAATAAACAAGTTTTCACTCCCGCTACCACACGGAAGCAATTGCAACAGGCTCGCGTTATTCGAGAGAAGCGCAAGAAAGAAGAGCCGAAAAATGTGAGTGTAAAAGAGCTGCTGAACAGTCGCTTGAAGGAAGCAAAGGATGAGCAGGCTTCAGATTCGCTTGTGGTAAACCCAGATTCTGTTAAAAAAGATACAATCGTTGTTCAGGTGCCACCAAAGAAAGATCAAAGTATCAATACTGACAATTATGTATTTGAAGATGAAGCTGCAAAGCCAGCTAAACCAACTGAATCATTTTTAAGCCGATACACCAAGGCGCGCGACAAGAGTCGTGTAAAAGGACCATTTCCATATCAATCAAAATTTAGCGCAGATAACCTGGTTACATCATTCACCATCGATAACATGCGAGGCTTTGGTGTTCAGCTAGAAACCCAGATGAATGACATGCTGGAAAATTATCGCATTCATGGTGGGTTGTATACTCCTTTGAATTTAAGAGGAGGAGATGTCTATCTTGAATTTCAATATCTGCCTTCGCTTATCGATTTTAGTTTGAAGTTTGACAGAAAGGCAATTCGTTGGGAAACATTACCTCAAACCAAAGCAAGTGATTCCTATAAGTACACGTTGAATCGAATTGAGTTTAATGCATCATTACCGATTACTGATCGGATACGCTTTTCTTTAAAGCCATTTGTTGAAGCTGCCCGCTCTGTATATTTAGGTGAGACAGATTATCCAACCAAACCGGTGAGCACGGTGCCAAAAATTAATTATTATGCGGGTATTCAGTCAGAATTAGTTTATGATAATTCAATTTCAACAGGCTTGAATTTGATTGAAGGTACACGTGGCAAGATATTCTTTCAACATCACCAGGGTATGGGTAATGCGGATTTAAGTTTTACTCAGGCATCAATTGATCTTCGTCATTATCAAAAATTATACAAAGAAATTGTAATAGCAGCGCGGGGTTATGCCGGAACATTTTTTGGCAATGCGCCAAAGAAATATTTGTTAGGAGGAATGGATAGCTGGTTTTACAGTACAACGCAAGTAGGGGGGAGAACCAGTGAAGGACAACCCAATCCTCTGGGTGTAGAGTATGAGAATCAGGATATACTTTTTGTGGAGTATGCAACAACGCTCCGTGGATTTGATCTTTCCACTCTTTTCGGAAACAGTGTGATGATGGGTAATGTTGAATTACGTATTCCATTTGTTCGTGCACTTGTGAATGGACCCATCACTTCAAATTTTATGAAGAACCTCATGTTCATTGGCTTCTATGATATTGGTACAAGTTGGAGCGGTAAGCCTCCTTTTTCTTCCGGTAATAGCGTAAGCGTTTCGGAAATAAAGAGATGGCCCTTTCAAGCAAGTATTAAAAATTACCTTAATCCATGGCTCTATAGTTATGGATTCGGTGTGCGAACCGTTATGCTGGGTTACTACCTGAAGTTTGATATGGCATGGCCCGTGGAGAATTATCAAGTTCAAAACCCAAGAGCTTATCTGACATTGGGCTTTGATTTCTAAACACAAAAACAGAATCCCAATCTTACTGCTTCGTTTCTGTTTTCGAATTTGTAATTTGCGCCTTCCCTGCTATTCATATCAATAGGGAGCTCATTCATGATAAAGTCCATGACAGGTTTTGGCCAATCCAATGTTGATGATGGTCAAATCCAGATTAATGTTGAAGTAAAAAGCCTTAATTCAAAATTTCTTGATCTTAGTTTAAGACTTCCAAAAATTTTTGCTGACAAAGAAATTGAAGTTCGGAATCTTATCAGCGAAAAACTGGAACGTGGAAAAGTTTCACTTGCCATTGAGCACTTACGCCATGGCGATTCAACGGTAAAGCAGACGTATGATGAAAAATTATTTGTTGCCTATTACGCTGAATTAAAAAAACTAGCGGATAGAGTAGTAGCACCTTATGATCAGCTTTTTCAATTAGCCCTTAACTCTCCCGATGTTATACAAGGCAATGTAAAAGAGACAGGAGATGATGAAGAATGGAAACGTGTAAGACTTTGCCTGGATGAGGCAATCAACAAGTGCTATGATTTCCGTAAAGCAGAAGGAAAGGTGTTAGAAAAAATGTTGCAGGATTGTATCGGAGTAATTGCAACAGAACTTAAGAATGTAGAATTGCTTGATCCCAAACGCGCAGACCGCATACGCGAAAAGCTAAAAGGTAATATTATTTCATTTTTTGGTGAAGAAGGGTATGATACCAACAGACTTGAACAAGAAATTATTTTCTACATCGAGAAGCTGGATATCAATGAAGAAAAGGTACGCCTGAAATCTCACATTGACTATTTTACTCAAATCCTTAAAGAGTCTCAGAGTAACGGAAAGAAGTTAGGATTTATCGCACAGGAAATTGGCCGTGAAATAAACACCATTGGTTCAAAAGCAAATGACGCCAATATTCAAAAACATGTTGTGACCATGAAAGAAGAATTAGAGAAGATTAAAGAGCAATTGAATAATGTATTGTGAAAAAGTTTCGTACACGTTCACGTACGCGGAAAGTGCCGAATTAAATTAGCTTAGCAATCGTGCTGATGTAGCGCTCAGGTACTTCTCCTTTAATTGAAGTTTGGTAATCGCTGTAACTGCAAGGTACAATACTGTTTCTTGCATAGCGTTCGCGGCCATTAGGATAAGGTACTTCCATCCACCATTTTTCACTGAATTTACTTTTATAGAAGGTTATTACCTCAGGTTCTACCGGCATGGATACGGAATACTTTAAAAAATCATTGCTCCTGAAATTTTGTTCGTTCTTGCGATGATAATATCCTTCAATAAAATACCAGATCATTGTGGCCACCACTGATGCCGTTTTCTTTTGAACATCATCCAGCTGAGGATTGTATTCATAAAAACCAATGGAGCTGAGCTTTTCATTTTGTCCGGCATACCAACAGATCTGACACGCCTCTTCACCCGTCAATCCGAAAGGTTGTGCGCGATTATTTCCAGGTGCATCTGAAGAGCGAATGGCAGTAATATCAAACGACAACATATCGGCATTGCGAATGGTGGGTTCAATTTCCTGCATATTGGTTCGCATCTCACCAATTCGAAATGCTTCAAAGTATAATTTCTCCAGAATCGAAATGGAGAGTGGATCAATCAAATAACTCTGGTAGGCTAGATGGGTGTAGCTAAAAAGAAAATTAGGTTCGTGCAATAGTATTTTATGGATGTGATGCTGACTTGCGCCAGATTCTTTTTTTTCATCGAGGTCTAGAAATGCATCTACATTTAACAGGCTGACTAATTTGTCCATCGTTTCGTACGCAGCGTATTGACCATAGTCCAAATCGTGTGATCCACCCAATATGATCGGGAGTACGTTGCTCTCCAATAACATTCTGCAAACTTCGCTAATACGTACATATGTTTCTTCAAGATCATGACCTGCATTCAGGTTCCCTAAATCAACAATATGACTAGAGCCAGATCCTTTTTTAAGATGGTATAATTTTTTACGGATCTCATCAGGAGCTGATGCGGTGCCACTGTTGGTATGTGTGCCGCGTTCTTCTTTAACACCAAAAATGGCAATGTGAGCGCCTCTATAGTCTGGCATCTTTTCGGTGAATGCCCGAATGCTTTTAAAGAAGGATGAGGGTGAAGTAATGCCACTGTAAAGGGATTCGTCAATGGGGGAGAAGAGTATAGTAAGATCCATAGATAATGTAAATCTTCGTGAAGATAGGGTTTTCGATACATGCTGAACAAGGGTTGAATTACATTCAAAAGGAATACTGAAATAAGGAGATTACTGCGTTTGGAATGGAATTAACAGGATTCGAAAAGTCGATTGAACCCTTAAAACAGTCGCCTAACCTTGAAAACTTCACCTCTTTCTGAAAAAACTGGAGAAGGCAGGATTTCAACTCTATATTTAACTGATAATGAGTTAATTAATTATGATCGGTAAATTACCACTTAAGTATAACCTTGACCTCAAAATTGTCGGAGTTGCTTTACTTTATTATCTCTTCGCACGGCTCGGTTATTTTTTAGCCTTTGAGAACACAAATGCCTTACCTGCCTGGCCTCCATCCGGGATCGCCTTTGCTTTAATTATTTTATTGGGAAGATCTTCCTGGCCTGGTATTACAATTGGCGCGTTGGTTGCTAATGTCATGGCATACTGGAATGGTCCAAGTCTTTCGCCACAAACCATTATTGCCATCAGTAGTTTCATCGCTATCGGTAATACACTTGAAGCCGTTATCGGAAATTATTTGGTACAAGCATGGATTAAGGATCGCTATCCATTTAAAAATACAAAAAATGCTTTTCGCTTTTTGTTTGTCACCATGACGATGTGCTTGTTTGGTGCGTGCATCGGCACGTGGGCGTTATATTTTAATGATGTTGCGCTGCTTGAGAATTTATTGAAGACTGGATTTTCTTGGTGGGTAGGAAATGTGGTCGGCATTTTATTATTCACACCTTTTATATTGGCCATCGCTCAAAAACATATTTATAAGTTTTCATCCGAGAAAGGCATTGAGATTGGTATTTTCCTTATCATCATAGCGGGTATTTATGCGTTGCTTCAGATAGAATACCTTCGACCAACATTGGAACATTCTCTTCCTTTTTTAGTGCTTCCATTTTTATTGTGGCTTGCCTTCCGTTTCGACTTAATGATCGCCATAGCAGGTGTGCTCGCCACTTCCCTATTTTCAATATACGTTACCATTATTGGCCGAGGTCCATTTGTGTTGCTTGCATCATACGATTCGATGTTGTTGCTCCAGATTTTCATTGGTGTTATTAGTATTTCAACCATCATTCTCTCAGCAACGGTAAAGGAACGTGCGCAGGCTCAACTTAAGCTAAAAGAATTTAATTTTAATCTGGAGGAGATGGTTCAGGAGCGCACCAAAGAATTGAACGATGAAATCGCTACACGAAAGAAGGCAGAAGAGACTTTACATAAAACGAATAACGAGTTAAGTAAGCGAAATACGGAGCTAGACAATTTTGTATACAGCGTTTCGCATGATTTACGTGCACCCATTGCGTCTGTTTTAGGACTAATCAATCTGGCAAAGAAGGATAAGGATGCTGCAATGAAGGATATGTACCTCGACATGGTGCATAAGAGCGCTTTGCAACAGGATAACTTCATTAGGGAGATTTTGGATCAATCCAGAAATTCAAGACTGGAAGTGAAACGCGAAGAAATTCTTTTTGAGCCGTTGATAGAAGAAACATTTAATCAACTTCGATTTGCAACGAGCACAGGTAAATCGGTAGAAAAGGTAATTAATGTGCATCAGGAAAAACCATTTTACTCTGATCGCTGGAGATTGAAAGTTATTCTGAATAACATTATTTCGAACGCCATTCGTTATCGCAATGGAAGAGACCCGGTTATTCGTGTTGATGTGGATATTCAGGAACACGCGGTTACACTGGCTATAAAAGACAATGGCAAAGGAATAGAGAAAGATCACTTACCGAACGTTTACAAAATGTTTTATCGCGCGACAGATGATGGTGCCGGATCAGGACTTGGACTCTATATCGTAAAGGAAACGATCGAGAAACTTCACGGTAAAATTAACATCGAGTCAGAGATAGGAATAGGAACCACAGTAAAAATGGAAATCCCTGAAATCGTATAAATGGGTTTCTGGATATTCTGATACAAATTATAAGACTCTGATAAAATCAAACTCAATCTGCTTTTCGTTTACCTCCCCACAGATCGCGGATGACAAGGTCGAGCATAATTTTTTGAGAGCGTTGTAAAATCAATTTGTTTTGCTCTGTACCGAACTGATCCCATAAATAGGTGAGATTAAGAGCAGACTTTCCATCAAACATGGGTAATGAAATTCCAGCCGAAGCTCCCCACATTGGTGAACTGGTTCCTTTTACTTTTAATGGGTATTGCTGAACATTAACTCCACCGCGCAAGGATATCAAGCCAAAATAATTTGTGGCATCCGGGCTTCCTTTATAAATGTATCCGGCAGAAAATTTCCATGTATCCTGAAAGATAACTTCTTCATCTGCATATTGAGCCTTGCTCCAGTTTTCATATTTAAGATCGGCTGCAATAGTGTATCGCTTTGATTGGAGTGACAATCCTACACCAGCATATCGCGGAAGTTTGTAGTGCACATCCTTTCCAACAGCACTGCTAAGGGTATCTGTATTCTGATCGTATAATGCATTTTGTTGTTGGCCCGTTAAGGTCAATCCATTGTCTGCAACAGCGCCAATGATCAAGGATTTATTTTTGAGATTAATTTTGTACTGCAACCCAAAATCAAAATGAAATTTGCGGGCAACAATTTTATTTTCATAAGTAAGATAACTTGCTTCGTCTGATATGTCTATTGATTCTGATTTTATAATGCTGCCAAACAGATAGGTTGCATGAACACCCAGCGATAGATTTTTAACAACATTGAATGAATTTCCTAAATAGAGTTGATTGATATTGCCACTCCCTTCATAGGTGTAATTTACCAGTGAAGTAGTAGCCAGCTCGCGAGTAGTTTTAATTTTGTATGATACGGTACTAAACGGAGCAAGCCCTCCTGTAGCCGACCACCACTTGGCAAACTTAAACCAGTAATTTAAATTCGTTATCCCACCGGTGGTCTTCGATTCCATAACCGACTGTGAGGTATATCGGTTAGACTCGAGGTACATTCCTATCTCATGTATATGAGTGATGGGCGATTTAATGGAACCATAGGATGCCGGATTGACTGGATTAATACTGTATTCATCTTGTACTGCAATGCCAGTTCCTCCAATGCTTCGACTTAATGATGAAGTTCGGGAATTGAGCATTCCAATGCCATAAACTGAATAGGGGGAGCTAAAAGTATTTTGGGCGCGCAGCGGTATATCGGTTAGCAGAAAGATCGCGATCAACAGTACGAATCTAAATTTCATAGTATCAGAACTCATCAGGCAGTAAACTACGGGAGCTTTGTTTTAATCAGCAACAATTAGCGACAAGAGAAAAGAATGAAACTACCTACTGTGCTTTTGTAAGGATAAGATATTGGATGAATCTGCGAATGCTGGTGTTTCATTTTTCTGGCATGAACAGCTTTGATAGTTCCTCCATTATTTTCTTACGTAGTATGCTATTCGAATCTTGTAGACGAAATGCATCCATTGGTCTACAATACTTTCCTTAATCCATATCATCCATTTCATTTGTGCCTTCATCGAAGTGAGTACATGAGGAAATTTATTTGGAGCTTGATGGCATTGGCAACTGTGTCGTGCGGAATAGATTCGTCTGAAATAGGAACGGATTTCTTTAGTGATGGCGTGCTTGATTATTCTTACTCCGACACTTCTTCCGTTAAAGTATCAACAATAGAATTTGAAAAATTAAAATCCAGCAATGGAAGTAGGATTCTATTGGGTACACATGTCGATGAAAAATTGGGAAGAATCACAGCTTCTTCTTTTTTTCAAATCACCCCAGCCTCTTCTATTGATCTGCAAGACGAAGACATTACCTTCGATTATCTCGCTCTGAACCTGAGCTATGATCATTACTCATATTACGACACAACATCAAATCTTACCCTAAACGTTTTTCGGGTAGCAGAAAAGATGGAACTTGATGAAGACGGTTATCTCTATAACACGAACATATTTTCTTTAGGAGATGAGCCGCTGGGGAAGCTCACCTTTCTACCGAGACCAAATCGTGATGATTCTTTAGAGGTAAAATTATCGAATGTGTTAGGTCAGGAACTTTTTGAGAAAGCAAAGAGTGGCGATGATCACTTGGGTAGTAGCGCGGCTTTCCTAAAATACTTTTATGGACTGGCCGTTATTCCGGATACCACTACCTCTTCTTGTTTACTTGGATTTTCCAAGACCCCCGAATTGCGACTGTACTATACTGACAGAAGCACCACGCCCATCACAAAGCGGTATGTAAGTATATCAACATCATCGAGTGGCATAATATTTTCAAATATTCACTCAAATCAGGAAGGTACTGTACTTGAAAATCTTTCATCAGAAAGAGAGAAATTATCGGCAACCGTTTCAGATGATGTTTCCTACCTTCAGTCGGGTGCAGGACTTGCCTTGCGCATTGATATGCCTTATCTGCACGACCTGAAACAAGCCACCAATTTTTATCTGCAGCAAGCACTCCTTGAAATTTATGTTGTACGCAAGTCGTATGGTGAATTGACACCACTCCCAAGCTCGCTCGTAGTTTATAAAGCGGATCATCGAAATAGAATGTATGAGGAATATACGAATGTTCCACTTCTGGTAGAAGACATTGACCTGAAGCGCGACACGCATTATACATTGGATGTAACAGCATTTGTAAATGAACAAATGGATTTATTAGAGACCAACGAAAATGGCCTGGTGTTTATGGCCGGTTCAGATTATGGAGTTTCAGCCGATCGACTTTATGCAGCAAGTAAAAGCTCAGAATATAAAACACGTTTGATACTGTATTATGCCACTGTAAATAATTAGAGAAATGAAAATGAAGCATGTAAAAATAACCGGAGTGTATTTGTTGTTGGTTAGCCTATTGATGATTGCATCGTGTGTCTCCAGTGATGATGATGATGACGATACCATTGGTAATTGGAGCAAAGTAACACCCTTTAAAGGTGTAAAGCGATCAGGAGCTTTTTCATTTACCATTGGCACCACAGTATTTGTTGGGCTTGGATACGATGGTGATGATTATTTGTCTGACATGTATGTATACGATATTACCAAAGGATATTGGGAAACTAAAAAAGCATTTCCAGGCACACCTCGCGAGCGCGCAGTTTCGTTTAGCGTCAATGGTAAAGGATATGTAGGCCTGGGTTACAATCGTGATTTAGATGAAGAAGAATTAGGAGACTTCTGGGAATATGATCCAGCGACAAATGAATGGACTTCCATTGGAGATTTTGAAGGAACCGCCCGCTACAATGCCATCGGATTTTCAATTGGATCGAAAGGATATGTAGGTACAGGATATGATGGTGATAACACCAATAGCGACTTCTGGGAATTTGATCCAACGGCAGAGGCAGGTAATCAATGGAATGAAATTGTAAGTTACCCAGGTGATAAGATTGAATCCGGTCTTGCATTCGTAATCAACAACAAAGCCTATATCGGAACCGGTAGGGAAAATGGATCCTTCAGCCTTGACTTCTGGGAATTTACACCGGGTGAAGATGATTCAGCACCAACCTGGATTAAGCGCACTCCGGATAGCGATGATGATGATTACGATGAATTTAAACTGGCGATGTATCGCTACGATGCCATGGTGATAACGACGGGCAACACAGCTTACATTGTTGGAGGAGTAGCATCAAGCGGTGCGATTGATAGAAGTGTTTATGAATTTGATGCTACTACCCTTCTATGGGATGATCGCACATCCTTTGAAGGCTCAGCCCGAAGTCTTGCCATTGGTTTTGCATTGAACAATCGGATTTTTGTTGGAACAGGTCAAAATGGATCGAGCCGTTACGATGATGTGTGGGAGTTTAAGCCTACTGAAACATATGATGAAGACAATTAAGATTTTATAAAGATCATCCGAAAGACACGGTAGCCCATCCATTTTTCGAGCAAAGAGAACTTCTGTCAATTGACAGAAGTCTTTCTTTTGATGTCGATTTAAAAATAGAGATATTTAAAAATCGAGGTAGACAAATAGTCACTCATACAGATTTTAATTTCTCTTTATCAGTGTGAAAAAGCCAATCAATAAAATTTTAGTAGTTGCCTTGCATGTGTTTGGATGGGCGCTTTTGTTTATGCTGCCCTTTCGGTTTCTTTCAAGAGGAGCTCAATTTAGTGGCGAGCGCATGGATCGCATTCCGCCCCAATTGCTACAAGAAGATACAGTAGGAGGAATTATTCATTTCCGGGAGGGTTCTGAAAGAATGATTCAATCGATTCCCTTCGATCCTACATGGTTTCGTATAGAAGCAATTGTAACAAATTGCTTGCTGGCTATTTTCTTTTACACTAACATGTTTGTGTTAGTGCCTAAAGTGCTGAACCAAAAAGGTTGGAAACCCTATGCGTTGCTCGTACTTTCTGCTCTTGCGCTGTATCTCTTGGCAGGATATTTCATTCGCTTAAACTTTATTCCAGAAGGGATAATGACTCGGCCTGGCGGACCATCTTTTTCTGTTGGAGGGCCATCATTTTCCGTTGGCGGACCACCTTTTTTTATTGGCATTCCTAATTTTTTAATGGTGTTTGGATTGAGCCTCGCGCTGCGCATCATGCAAGATCGCAGTGCCATGGAGGCGGTATTGAAAGAACAGGAAAATGAAAAACTAAAATCGGAGCTTTCTTTTCTTCGCTCGCAAGTCAGCCCGCATTTTATGTTTAACGTTTTGAACAGCCTGGCATCGCTGGCACGTAAAAAATCTGACGATGTAGAGCCAGCGATTATTCAACTCTCTCAGCTTATGCGATACTCGTTGTATCATACTGACAAGAAAGTTACATTAGATCAGGAAGCAGAGTATTTAGGTAATTACATTGAATTGCAAAGACTGAGATTTGGTGGTGTAGTGAAGTTGCATTTTCATGTAAACATTAAAAAGAAAGACATTGCCATCGAGCCCATGCTACTGGTACCTTTCGTGGAAAATGCTTTTAAACATGGTGTCGGATTAATGAATGACCCGGTTATTAACATTTCACTGGAAGGTAATACTTATGGAATAAATTTTACAGTGCGCAATAAATTTGATCCCAACAGTGTTGACGTAAAAGACGGAAGCTCCGGCATTGGAATACAAAATGTAAAACGAAGACTTGATCTTTTGTATAAGGATATGTACACACTCAAGATTTATAAGAATGAAGAAAATTGGTTTATCACTGAGCTAAACATTATCGCCACATGATGACCTGCCTTGCCATTGATGATGAACCCCTCGCACTGGACTTGCTAGAAGACAACATCAAGCGAATACCCTTTTTGACGTTAATAAAAAAATGCACGAATGCGCTAGAAGCAAATGCATTTCTGAATGAACAATCAGTTGATCTTATTTTTCTGGATATACAGATGCCCGGACTTACGGGCATTCAGTTTCTTCAAGGATTATCGAGGACTCCACCACTTGTTATTTTTATTACGGCTTATGAAAAGTATGCATTAGAGGGTTACACGTTGGATGTAATTGATTACCTGCTCAAGCCCGTTCCCTTTGAACGATTTTTGAAAGCTGTAAATAAGGCAAACGATAAATTTCAATCACGCAAAGCTCCTGCTGCTACATCTCCAGTTGCTGATTATATATTTGTTAATTCAGAGTATAACCTGGTGCGAATCGACTTCGCGGATATTGGTTATATAGAAGGCTTGAAGGACTATGTTAAAATATTCTTGTTGTCGGCACAACGACCGGTAATTACCCGGATGAGCATGAAATCGTTAGAAGCAACATTGCCGGGCGATCAGTTTGTGCGCGTTCACAAATCATTCATTGTTGCGCTAAGTAAGATTGCATCTATCCGAAAAGGTAGAATTAGTGTACTGAAGACTACGATACCTATTAGTGATCATTTTAAAGACAATCTCAGCAAATTTATTGATCCGAAGAGTTTGTCTTAACGGAAGAATTAATTCGACCAGATTATTTTTTTATCCGTTGCCTTGTCTTCAAAATCAGGACACGTATTGAAGCCTGCGATACCTCCAAACTGACAAAGCGTTTCACCAGTACAACTATATACAACAGCCATATCATCCGCACAGCCAATACAGAGATCAACCCAATAAACCGTGTTGCCATTATATTTATATCGGATAATCTCACCTTTATTTCCATTTTGTTCCGCACTGGTGATTGCGGTATTTAGCCAATCGGAATTATCACATGTGCTTGTTCCTTCAGCATCACCCGGAGTGGGTGAGTCACATTGAAATGCGGTGCTGATCAGGCATATAACAAACAGAAGCGAAACAAACTTTTTCATAATGGTAGGCTTTGATTCTTAGACACTCCGATAATGCAAAAGGTTGGATCATTGAAGAACAAGGCTTCATCTTCACTTCCTATACCAGGGACTCGCGAAAGAAGTTCTTATTTTAAAAGACGATCAGTTTTTGGAACAATTTAATCCCACACAAACTTCCAGCTATTGTCTTTTTGCTTTTTCCATACTGTATGAAAGACACCTTTGTATTCGGCAATTTCGCCATTTGTATTTTTTATTTTCCAAATGTATTTCCCATACGTGTATCCCATCGTGCCACAATCGGCTACATCTATAAAATCAGGAGTCCAATTCACAGTTGCATTTTCTGTGTCCTTTTTCTCATAATAGATTTTAACATTTTCTTTCCCGACAATCAGAGTATCATTTTCCCTACGGATGGCAGCATTTTCATCTGCAAAATAATAGAAAGCTTGCGGCACACCTTTTTCAGAAGTCATCTTTTCAAAGGCCTTTTCAGTATCGAAAATTTCCTTTTTGATTTCTTCCTTGTTAATAGGTTTATCGCATGATGTATTCAGAAGAATACCAATCATCAAAATGAAAAATGGTTTCATATTATTAAATTTAAATATCTACAATTGAGTAAATGGCTTATTAAAACTTTTCAATTATTTGCCACCGTTTGAGCATAAGCAGTGGCGGGTGTAAGATGTGCGGCACTGTTCCATGAAGCCAAACGTAATTTAAAAACTACAAACTTAGATTGAGGCTCGCCATTGATTATAAGCGTTGTTATGGGCTGGTATTCTTCTTCCGTTCACTTGTCGCTAAAGTCTTTGGTCTAAAAATAATAATTGTCAAGATGCCCCAAACGGTTATAAAAAATCCCATATAATTCATAATATTTTTGTCAGCAATATCGGCAGTAAATGCAATGTCAATCGTAGAGTGAAAAACAGCACAAATAAAAATGCTTGCTCTTGATGAGTTATACAACCACGTCAGCAAAATACTTCCTGTCAGCAAACTAAATACCCAACCTAAAATTCCTGTCCACTCCATTGTTGTGTAACCAGGTCTGTAAAAGAATAATGGTAAATGCCACAAAGCCCAAAACAAAGTCAGCAGAACACTTGCGATCAATGCGTTTGATTTGTTAAGCAGTCGTGGCAACGCAAACCCACGCCAGCCAACCTCTTCACCAAAGCCAAAAAATGTAAGATTGTAAAGAAAAAATGCCAGCAAGCTCCATTGCGGAAATTCTTTTGTTGTAAGCAGTCCCGAAATATTGATTGGTGTTTTGTTGATGAAATGACTTGTCACGGATGCAATAAAAGCAAGAACAAAAGGACTGAACAATGCAATTGCTAAATAAGTCAGCGGTTTGATTTGAAAACAATTTGCTAAAAGTTTTTTCACTCCGTCTGTTTTCAAGAAAATCCAAGTTGTCAAAAAAGAAGCGATTAAAGGACCCAACCCACCAATGGCATGATTGAATGGTATTGTCGGCAAATTGGTCAGTCCGAAAATATGTCCATACAATGGCAACCAAATTGTCCAACTGATTAAGTAAGTAAGTCCAAAATATGTTACCAATTGTTTCAATATGCAGATGTTGTTTTATTTAATGGTATCGCCTGCTACACTTGTCCATAATGTTTATGCATGTGACGTTGTGGGTTTAGGATTAGTAAACTGTCACACGCAATCGAACGTTGCTTGAAAGGTAAGACTAAAAATTTAAATCGAACCCCACAATGGCACATACATTTTGTTGCTGGCTGTTACCTCTTCTTTTTGCTTGCTGGATCAAACGCTATCGGCATTACAAGTCCTGTACAAACAGGTATGCCTCTTTGTCGACCGGGATTGAAAGGATAATTCAATGTCGAAAGAACCCGAACTGCTTCTTTGTCCGCTAACCCATTAAAACCTTTTACCAATTTTATGTCCTTCATTTGCCCCGCGCTGTCAATGGTAAATTCAACAAATGATTTTCCTTTTTCATTTAGTCCGACTGGATAGTTCATTTTGTTTGCAATTGCCTCAAATAACTTTTTGTAACCACCTATTGGTTCGGCTTGAGTTTCAACTACCATTCCTAGAAAAACTTCTTCTTCGTTCTCTGTCTCAATTTTCTCGCACGCCTTCAACAATGAATCACTCTTTACTACTTCTTGTCCAATTGCCGGAATGGTCAAAGATGTCGCGATAAATGTTGCAGCTGCATATTTTAAGAATTGAGTGCTGAGTTGTGATTTCTTAAATAGTCCGCAGACTGTCTCGTTAGAATTTTTTATTTCGTCTATTAATTCTTTGTCCGTCTTGTTCGTAAAATCAACAATAGTGTGGGAGCATTTGTCGCAGAAAAGATTGTCATTCAATTTCTCCGGGCAGTTAAACTCAATGGTAACGTTTTTGATCTTTGTCATAAGTACAGGTCATTAGTGAGTCTGTAATCCTGTCTCCGTTAAATAGTCACTAACTGTTCGAGGTAATTGCTGCCATCGTTTTGTATTTTTGCAGTGATGGGTTTTTGAAAACGTATTTGCCCCACGAGACCAAACGTGGAACGATAAAAACTTATAACTTACACACCCCACCATGGCAGAAACATTTTGTTGGCCGCTGTGCTG
Organism: Chryseolinea sp.; assembly: GCA_039930485.1. Lineage (GTDB taxonomy): Bacteria > Bacteroidota > Bacteroidia > Cytophagales > Cyclobacteriaceae > Chryseolinea. Next base: position 3,266 of record JBDTTT010000081.1, on the reverse strand, counting down.
TTCACTCAACTCTTTTCTGATTTTTTATTTATAAAGCCCTCTATTTTCTTGTTGTCCAGCCTGTACTCCTCAATTTTTGTAGAGTCCCAATACCTTTTTAATATTAAGTCAACGCTGTCCTCAGCTTTTGCTGGCCATGCTCCATATTTTGAAAGAAAAAATTGTCCATCAAAGTAAACAGTATGAATAGGTGTGTCCCATTTGTTACGAAAAACAATTATTGAACCCTTGTCGAATGAGCAGTCTTTGCATTTTTTCTTTTTAGGTTCAAAAGATTTTGTCTTTGTGAACGTTGTCGCGAGAATGCTATTCATATATCTATTCTCCTTCAGTACTGTCCATTCCGTAAATAACAAGTTGTCAAGTTGAGTGCTCTCGAAAAATTTGTCCAATGCATAACTGTGACAATTTTGTGCGCCAGTTGTCCGCATTTGATTCATGTTAATTGTGTCAGTCGGAGAAGGGACATATGTCGAGTCCCGCCTGAATTCCCTAGCTTCTTCTAAGTCGTATTTTATTCTGGTTGTATTGTTGATTTCAATAATTGAGTCCATCCAATTTATTCTAACAGTGACATTGTATTTGTACTGTGTTTGGATAGTGTCGACCGTGAAGTATAGTTGTTGAATTGACTTTATATTGCCTGTCCTTGATTCTTGAGATGTCCCTTGTTTAAAAGTCAAGAGGAGAATTATCCCCAGTATTATTTTTTTCATAGGTCGAATTTTTGAAACGACATTTGGCCAACGTTTGGCTATAAAACGTATGCGTTTAAATACCTACATCTCTGTCCCGCGTTGTTGACGAAATTTAACTGCACATACTTTAAGAACCTACAATACAGCATATGTATTATAGTTGTTGTGCATTCGTACTATTTTGTAAATACAGTAGCACCAAACCATGCGTTAACTGTATCTAACTTTAATTCTTTTCCAAATCCAAGTTCCCTTCTTACAAGATTTCTATATTCATTCAAACGTCTTATAGGATCTTGTTGAAAAGAAGTATCATTTGGTGGTAGCATGATTTTAGCGAATAGATCAACTATCTCTGTATTCTCGCAAGTCAGAATAAGATTATTATGACAGGCCCTCACTTCTTCAGTGGATGAAGTTTGTTTGTCAAGCTTTTCACCGTTCTTAGGATTATACTTCTGGGATATAAATGCGTCAATTATAGATAGAGACGTTAGTATAGAGTTAAATTTCAATTCTCTTTTCTGTCTTTCAACTTCTTGACTATTTTGAATTTTAGCTTTGACTTGCTCAATTTTCTCGGTTATTTCAGCAACATCTTGCTTTGTTGCTATATTGTCCTTTAGTTTTTAGATACTCAACACCAATTGCTGAAAGTATTCCTAAAAAAAAGCTTAAAGTCAAATAAATCCAATATTTTTTGATTGAACCATTTATTGTGTTCTGAATTACATTTCTAATCTCCTCAGGTGTCATAAAGTTATTTTTAAGTATGACGCACAACGTTTTGCAGCTACAAGAAGTTGGCGATTTCGAAGCACTAAACTGTCTGCCACTACAAAACTTGATACGAAGCACAAAGCTTCATTTAACCTCTGAGCCGTCAATTTCTTGTAGGTGCTGTTAGGTGCTGGCCTGTTTATGTATAAATTGTTTCCCAAACTTCTGCGTCTGTAATTGATTCTCTTGTCATATTAATGATTTCATCTATGGTCACTTCCTTTATTAATTCCAGGGTATGTCCATTTTGTAATTTTAATACTCCATTGTCATAAGGGATAACGTAATAACTTTTAGTTTTCCCTTTTTGATTTAATTTGTCATTGGAGCCATTCAAAGTAAAGGCAATACAAGGTATGTTTTCGATTCCTTTAAATTGAGGAGAGTTTTCAATTCCCTTTTTGGTATATAGAATGTATGAAAACCCAAAGCCAAATAATTGGGGACTTTCTCCTGCGGTAAAATTAAAAATAGTCTGATATGTGGATTGTAACTCATTATTAGTGTGGCCGTCAAAATTCTTCACAAAGTCGTCAACAAACTTTTTTTCATTACAACTTATCTTAAACTCTGTACTCAACTCATTTACGATATTCATTATGCCAGATTCAAGTTCCTTGCAAATTGAAACGAAAAAAGGTATTCTTGATTCTATAAGAGAACGTGATTCAGAGAAATTAATAAGATGTGAAGAGATGCCTTTTTGAATTGCTTCCATTGCTTTGTTAATATTGTCGGAATCTTTTGGGATAGTTTTCATTGTTGTTTTACCAAACAATTTATTAAGCAACATTTTAAACTCGCTGGCGTCTTTTGGAGCTGTAAAATAGTTACTACATAAACCAGTTAGAGCTTTAACTTTCAGAGTGTTTGAATCCGAAAATTTTGGATAAACTACCCATCGCCAATCTAAGGGTCTTTGGACGTGTGGTTTATTAGTTCCTTCTGAAACCATCCAAATAAGTAACTGAGATAATAGAAATACGTCAAGCCAAGGCGGAACATTTTCCATAAAATTCAATGATGGGTCTGGGCTATACATATTAGCAACTGCTTCATCAACTGGAGTCAACCTTTCTTCTCCAATGACAAAGGCAATTCCGAAATCAATTAAGACTGGAACGTCACGATCTAAAACAATATTCTTTGCCTTAATATCTCTATGTATTATTCCTTGCTTATGTAAATCAATTAGACCGTCAGTTAACCCGTTTAGGATTCTAATAGCTTCTTCTAAAAGAGAATCGGGATTACCAATGTTTTTCTCAAAATAGGTTTTCCAATGTCCTTCAAAACGGTCTCCTTTCTTGCTAATATACCATTGGTGCTCCTTGTCATTCGTATGGTCAAGTATTTTTACAATATTAGGGTGGTTTGTTTTTGTCAGGATTTCTAATTCACGATAAAACCGAGCAATATCATTTTCCTTCTTTCTTCTTAATGTCCTGAAAACTCCTAATTGCCCAGTCTTATTATTTTTCACTTCAATTATGTCTGCCTGTCCACCGTTGGCTAAATTCCCCGTAACAGTCCACTCGATTAAATTCAAACTTTGAAAATAATCTTTCAATTCTTTGTCAGCTTGTTGTTTCTTGATGGGGTTTGTCATTTAGTTATTGTCTGTAAGAGCTTGCACCTAACGTTTAGCTATAAAACGTATGCGTGTAAATACCTACATCTTTGTCCCACGTTGCAAACGAAATTTAATAGCACACTTTAAGAACCTACAATACAGCATATGTATTATAGTTCCCATGTAATAATCCCAGTCATTAAATTAGATATAAA
>JBDTTT010000080.1:0-24505 GCA_039930485.1 Chryseolinea sp. | reverse complement strand
AGGTCGCGTACCCCCAGCACTTTTTTGAGTTCAGTCGATCCATGCCCATCATCCATCGGGTCTTGGTTGCCCAGAACGGACGAGAGGGGTTTCTTTCTAAAAAATGAATCTAGCATTCCATTTAGGTTTAAGCAGGCTCAAAATAGTTGATTTTTTTGACTTAACTTGAGGGCAATATAAGACGCGTATTTTTTAAACTGGGCTTTTAATAATTTTTTGATGCACTTACCCACGCAGGACGATAGCGCTCGTCAAACCAATATTACCACTGAAGAACTGAACGGCCTTCCGCTAAAAGCTTTCACGGGAAAGATCAATGTAATTACGGATTCTGCGAAGCTTTCTAAAATGCTAAGCGAAATCGAAAAACACGATGTGGTTGGCTTTGATACTGAAACTCGCCCTAGCTTTAAAAAAGGGCAATCGTTTAAAGTAGCTCTTATTCAACTGGCCATTCCAGAGAAGGTATTTCTGATACGTCTTCACGACACAGGGCTTGCCGAAGAATTGGTTTCCCTTTTTCAAAATCCGAACATTATAAAGGCTGGTGTGGCCATTCGCGATGACATTAAATTTCTTCAGAAGCTTAAGTCTTTTGAGCCCGCAGGATTTGTAGAACTGGCTACCCTATCGAAAGCATCAGGTCTTCAGGTAGAAAGCGTGAAAAAATTGGCCGGACTTTTATTGGGGTTCCGCATTTCTAAGAGCGCCCAAACATCAAACTGGGAAGCAGCAACTCTTACTGAAAAACAGCTCGAGTATGCCGCCACAGATGCCTGGGTTTGTTTAGAGATTTATAAGAAGTTAAGCCTGCAATAAGTTTACAATTCTCCTTTCATACTCGAGTATTTAGTGGTAGTCATGATAGAGCAGGGAAGTTCACTCGTTTGAACTTCGTACCTTTCATTACATAACTACCAACCATGAGAATTTTCATCACACTTTTATTTTCTCTCACATCAATCACCAACCTTCTCGCTCAAAAACTTCAAGTCAGCGACTTAACCTGCGAGTATCAAAATAATCCTGTAGGTATTGATGTAAAAATTCCTCGCTTTAGCTGGAAACTTATTTCCACACAGCAAGGCGTTAAGCAAACCAGCTACTCCATTCGCATTGGATTAGATTCGAAGGCAATCATCAAAGGGCAAAATATTTTGTGGCAATCGGCTGATGTGCAATCAGACCAATCGGTTTTGGTTCCTTACTCCGGACCAGCGGTAACATCCCGTCAACGGTATTACTGGCAAGTGAAGGTGAAAGACAATACTGGAAATTCTTCAGCATGGAGCGAAGTGAAGTTTTGGGAAATGGGATTGATCAATGCCTCTGATTGGTCAGCGAAGTGGATTGAACCAACATTACCGGGTGATAGTACTGGTCAACCATCACCCCTTCTCCGTCATTCTTTCATTTTGAAAAAAGTAATTCAATCTGCCCGACTCTATGTTACATCTCATGGATTGTATGAAGCTCATATAAATGGCAAGCGTGTCGGTAATCAGTTTCTCACTCCTGGTTGGACAAGCTATACTAATCGTCTTCAATATCAAACGTACGATGTTACATCCCTTCTGAGCAATGGAAGTAATGCCGTTGGAGTTTTACTAGGTGATGGATGGTACAGAGGATGGATAGCATGGGGTGGAAATAAAAATGTGTATGGAAAAAATCTTGGTCTCTTATTTCAGTTAGAGGTAAAATATGGAGATGGCTCCACTGAAATGATTACATCAAACGATCAATGGAAATGCTCTACCGGTGCCATCACGCGCTCCGGAATTTATTATGGTGAAGCATACGATGCACGTTTAGAGAAAAAAGGATGGGCACAATCTGGTTTCAATGAGGTGGGTTGGTTGAGTGTCCGCACATTGGATGTCAGTAAAGAAAATCTCGTTGCCGCCTATGGACCTCCGGTTTTAAAACACGAAGTATTTAAAGCAATCAAAGTTTTCAAAACTCCCAGCGGTGAAAATGTTGTTGATTTCGGGCAGAACCTTGTGGGTTGGATCACATTGAAAGTGAAAGGTAAAGCAGGAGATAGAATAAAAGTTCAGCATGCAGAAGTGTTAACGAAAGAAGGAAACTTTTACATCGAAAATCTTCGCGCTGCACAAGCCGAAATTCTATACACCTTAAAAGGAGATGCTGAGGAAGTTTACGAACCTCATCTCAGTTTCTTTGGATTTCGATATGTAAAGATTGAAGGTTATCCAGGTGAAATAAAACCTGAAAACATTATGGCAACCGCGGTCTATTCAGACATGGCGCCTACGGGAAGTTTCTCTTGTTCCAATCCATTGCTCAATCAACTTCAACACAACATTCAATGGGGACAAAAAGGAAACTTTGTTGATGTGCCAACTGATTGTCCACAGCGTGATGAACGTCTTGGATGGACCGGTGACGCCCAGGCATTCTCGCGAACAGCTGCATACAACATGAACGTTGCTACCTTCTTTAATAAATGGCTGAAAGATCTAGCGGCCGATCAGGTTGAAGATGGTCGTGTGCCTTTTGTCATTCCTAATGTGCTGGACAAGAATGCATCCGCTTCCGCAGGATGGGCAGATGCAGCAACCATCATTCCATGGAATATGTATATGGCCTTTGGTGACAAACGTATTTTAGAAGATCAATACGAAAGCATGAAGGCTTGGGTAAACTACATGGATAAAAGCAGCAAACAGGATTTATGGAATACCGGTTTTCATTTTGGTGATTGGCTTTTCTACAGACCTTTTGATGATAACGATGGCCGCTCTGCTGTGACCGACAAATATTTAATCGCGCAATGTTTCTGGGCACACTCAACCCAATTGCTTATTAATACAGCAAATGTTCTTAGTAAGAAAGAAGATGTGGCACTTTATACCAGCATGTTGAAACGAGTAAAAGATGCATTCCAAAAAGAATACCTTACAGGCAACGGAAGGCTTGTAGCAGGAACCCAAACGGCCTACCTACTTGCTTTAAATTTTAATATGCTTCCGGAAAATTTGCGACCACAAGCAGCAGAGCGGCTTGTACAAAACGTAAAAGACTATGACAATCATTTAACAACCGGTTTTCTTGGCACTCCTTATCTCTGCGATGTGCTTACCCGATTTGGTTATACTGATGTAGCCTACAGTTTGCTGATGCAAGAGACTTATCCATCATGGCTTTATCCTGTAAAGATGGGCGCCACTACTATCTGGGAACGATGGGATGGAATAAAACCTGACGGCACATTTCAAACTCCGGGCATGAATTCATTTAATCATTATGCATATGGAGCAATAGGCGATTGGATGTACCGCACAGTTGCCGGACTTCAGGAAGCAGCACCAGGCTATAAAGAAATTCTTATTGCACCAAAGCCGGGAGGAGAACTAACCAATGCTTCGGCCGAATTGAAAACCAATTATGGGTTAGTGAAGTCTTCGTGGAGAATAGAAAATGGCGTATTCAAACTTTCCATTTCCATTCCGGCAAACACAACGGCTACCCTTGTGTTTCCTCAGAGTGGCCAGTCAACCATTACAGAGCATGGTGTTGACGTTGGCAAGTTAAAAGCCATTACCTCGTCAACGAAAGATGGGAATAATTTGAAGGTCGCAATAGGCTCAGGCAATTACGAATTTGAATATGCCTGGAAATAGATAAAATCAGATATACCTTCTGGTATTAGCTACTCCTTTGATTTTGGAGCTTGTTTCGTTCGTCTTGTAGTTCGCGCGAAAGCTTGGTTTGCTTTTCCATTGCTTTGCGTTTGTATTCTTCGAACTCGCGCTGCGTAGAATCAAGCGATCCGGTTTTATCCTTTAAATTGATATGGATCATTTTCAATCTTCCAATCAGAATCACTGCAAAAAAAACAAGACCTGCAATGATGGAGAAAGCAATACTAATGAAAACAGATTTAAGAACATCCATACCCAACAGGGTAACATGGGTACCGGCATGTGTTAACTCTGCAAGTGACTCTTCTTTCTCCTTTACAATAGTGTTTGCTTTATGGATCGAGGCGTTTAGTCTTTTGATGCTATCCTTTGCTTGTGCAATACTTACCTGTTTCGCGTAGAGCGAATCCTGAGCAATCTTCCAAACACCATCCAAAACCGACTCCTTAATTACTTTATAATCCTTAAATGATTGTGATTTCGTTTTCATCAGAACATACCTTTCCTTAACGGTTAAGGTTGCGTTGGGATCGACCGCAACTTGAGACTGTTGCGCTAAAAGAGAAAGGGAAGCCAAAAGACAAACCGACAGGGCAATTAAGTTCTTCATAGTTGTATTGTAAGATCAACAATGTACCAACTTACCATCAAACTCAAAATACTTCAAATCCTATTATTCAGATACCGTATTAATCCGATTAATAGTTAAGGAGGTCGATCAACCCATTACTCTCGTTAAGTAACAAGTTAGCGGCCTACCCATGTTAAAAAATGCTCTTATGCTCGGAGGCTGACGGAACATACGTCAATTCAATCAGAACTGAATCGGGGTTCCTGAAAAGCGAAAGTGACTTCGGCTTTTGCATTGATGATATAATAGGCTACTCCTTATTTTTAATTGTCGGCCATAAATCATTGGCCTTCTTGATAAGCGTAAGTTTGTCCACACTCCACAATTCTTTTACTTCCATATTATAGTTCAGGTAAAGTTTACCATCCACAATCGTCCATGCATCAGGATTGGTTGGCGCTTTGTGATTGTCTGAAACACCGTATGCACAATATCCTCCAAATTGTGGTGCATACTTTTCGGGTGATGATTTGAACACCTTAAGATTTGCCTCACTAGAGAAATACCAATCCGCATTGTTCCAGTGAAATGAAATTTTAGGATCACCCTTCACAGGTTTACCTACTGTGAAATAAGCAACTGGATCATACCCTTTAATTGCTCCTGATGAAGTGCTGAAAACTTCAGCCTTCTGCGCATTAACTGTTACACTAATAAATGCAATGAAAAATATAATTGTCAATCTGTTCATATTCGTTTTGATAATTGAACCAAATGTAAAGACCAAATCGATTCTTCGCTGTCGTGCGTAAGACAAGTCATTGGATTATGTATTGTTTATTAACTTTCCAACATGAAGATTGGTTTATTATCTGATACACACAGCTATATCGATCCTAAAGTTTTTGAATACTTCAAAGATTGTGATGAAGTATGGCATGCAGGAGACATCGGGGACAAAAGCCTTGTAGGTGAATTTAAAAAGTTCAAACCGTTTCGTGCGGTGTATGGAAACATTGATAGCAAAGAACTTCAGCATGCATTTCCAGAAGATCTTTGGTTTACTTGCGAAGGGATCACCATTTGGATGACACATATTGGAGGTGCACCACCAAATTATAATCCACGTATCAAAAAGATTTTAAAAGAGAAAACTCCGGATGTATTTATTTGTGGGCACTCGCATATACTGCGCATCAAACGTGATCCAAATTTTAACAATATGCTTTATGTTAATCCCGGTGCAGCAGGTAATCATGGATTTCATCAGATCAAAACTATTGTACGTTTTGATCTCACCAATGGAAGAATAGAAAACATGGAAGTAATAGAACTAGGTAAGCGAGGCGCAATTCCTCCAGACAATAATCAGAATCGATAAGTTAAAGACAATCTATTACCCTTCCATTGCAATGATGTTGTCGCACCTTGTTTTTCTAAATAGTTCTTATACTTTTTAGCTCCTTTAGGCCAAAGAATAATACCAGTAATCGTAATGCCTATTCCTCCAATTATTAACAAAGTTCCTCCCATTTGCCGTAGAACTATATCTAAATCTTCGTGAAGATTATCTGCACTAGAGGCAAGAATAATTCCGGCAATCACCAATATGGGGCCACCTATTGTAAATCCCCGGCCCACCTTCTTCATTCTAAGACCTGGTGGTTTTGATATCGAGTCCAGTCGTAGGCAGAAAATTTTTGTTTTTGAAAAACAGGGGTGTCAACAATGTTGCTTGTATAGTTTGATGCAAGTGTGCTGTTAACCTGACCTTGGCATAAATAGGATGTGCCAAAAAGAATAACAAGAATGAAGAGTTTCATATACGATCAATTAAGTGGAAACCTATTCGATGTACTTCAATGAAATAGTCAACTTCAGAATATCTCAACTACGAATCTTTTCTGTCCAAATAAATAACATATCGGATCTTTGAACCTTGGGGCTCAGTAATTCTTAAAAAAGGCTAGACGTTGACAAACGCCAAAAATACGATTAATGTATTAAGATGATTACAGCAATCCCTTTACGAATTTGAGTAAGGGTAACAATTTGCTTCGATCAGAAACGGTAATGCAATGACAAACCATTGCTTCTAAATTGAATAGAAGCTGCTTGACCTTCACTTTCAAGGTGACTTTTATACTTCTTAGAGCCTTTAGACCAAAATATAATACCTGGAACAGCCATACCCGCACCTCCAACCATCATCAGAATACCAACAGCAGCTTTAGGGTCTCCTTCCGTTGTGGTACCATAATTTGTAGTGGTCGAATTATAATATTTTTCATCTGCACTTCCGAATATGATTGCACCTCCTACGAAAAGTGCACTACCCAAAATGGTTAAAGTTCTGCCCGTGTTTCGCATCCTTAAACCTGGAGGGTTTAATATATCATAATTCCCAAATTCAGCATGCTTTAAAAAGACCGAGTTCTCTGAATATGAATAATTAAATGCAACTCGAGATGAAACAGATTGTGCAAAAATAATAGTACACATAGTACTCAATACAAGTACTAAAATCATTTTCCTCATAAAAGCTTAATGTCTAACGTTAAATGTATTAAACATATTGATTTAACATCACTGGCATCACCAGCATCAATATATCTTCGGCTGCATCTTTATCTACCGGAAGAATGACACCTGCTTTATTCGGTGCAGACATCGTAAGTTTAATTTTATCTGAATCAAGATTCGTTAACATTTCAATAAGAAACTTCGCATTGAAACCTATTTCAATGTCTTCACCATCATGTTCGCATGAAAGGCGTTCGTTCGCTTCGTTTGAAAAATCTAAATCTTCAGCAGAAATCTGTAATTCACTACCTGTAATTTTCAAACGAACCTGATGTGTCGTTTTGTTTGCATAGATGGAGATACGTTTCATCGCACCTAACAAATCGTTGCGCTCAATGGTCATGGTAATATTATTCACGGCTGGAATAACATTGTCATAGTCAGGGAAACGCTCATCGATCAAACGGCAAATCATCTTGATATTACCGAATTTGAAGAAGGCATTTGACATGTTGAAGTTTACACTTACCTCAGAATTTTCTGCAGGCAATGTAGCCTTCAATAAATTCAAGGCTTTGCGTGGAATGATAATCGCATTGCCATTATCCGACTTAACATCGGTTCTTCTGTAGCGAACCAAACGATGTCCGTCAGTTGCAACGAAGGTTGTATTCTTATCGCCCAGGTTTACATAAACCCCAGTCATAGCCGGACGAAGTTCGTCACTGCTTGTAGCGAATATGGTATTGTTAATCGCGCGTGACAGAACTTCAGTAGAGATCTCCGCAGAGAAGTCGTTTGATACTGAAGGTACTTTAGGGAAATCCGTTGCGTTTTCACCAGACAACTTGTAGCGACCATTATCTGAAATGATTTCGATGCTATAGGTGGATTCATCAATTGAGAACGTTACAGGTTGCTCGGGAAGATTCTTCAATGTATCCAACAAAATACGCGCTGGTACAGCAATGCTGCCTTTCTCTTTCGATTCAACCTGGAGCTCAGTGATGATCGAAGTTTGAAGATCAGAAGCCGTAACGGTGAGACTTCCTTTATCAAGTTCAAACAAGAAATTTTCTAAGATAGGAACAACAGGGTTCGTGGTGATAACACCATTGATATTGGATAGCTGCTTTAGCAGGTAAGCCGAGTTGACGATAAACTTCATGAAATAGTGGTTTGATTCGTTAAAAGCGGGTGTAAAGTTAGAAAGAAAACCGAATAATAAAACCGCGTTTCAGACTTGATAACCTCACAAATCACCCTATAAATTTTTCGCTTGTCGGGAATGATTCTCCTACTCACTGGAATGGCTAATAACCTTTAACAATCGAAGATCAGAGTTTGAAAAATGGTTTGGGTTTGAAAAGCTCTCTTACCTTATCGACAGCGAAAACTGCACGGTCGTTTCCATTGATTAAACCCGGGAACTGGTTGTGTGCCTTATCGAATGGGAAAAGCTGAAGTGAATAGGTTCTGCTGGCGATGTCTGTAATCTTTATCTGTAAAATGGGTTTGCCTGTAAAAAGGCTATCTGTATTTGGAGAAGTTGGAAGGTATTCGGCCACATCAAGGAATGACACACGATCTAAAAATTCATTCAGCTTCGTGGTATCGGTTTGGGGCAATCCCTTTACTCCAAAAAGCTGTTTATCTAAAATTACAGTAAAATCGTCCTGCACTTTGTCAGGAAAGGAAACATCGAGTTGCTGGAAGTTTTGCCAGCTAAAAGCAAATACCAATTTGTTTCGCCAATCCTTTTCCTGTAATTCGAAAATACCAGAAACATAAACGCGATAACCCGGAATAATGACCTGATAGCTTTGATCATCATCGTTCGCTTTAAAAATGCCTTGAGTTTTTTGAACATTACCCCCCGCTTGAAAACCATAAACAGGATTGCCGGCAGTAAACAGATTTACCTTGACACCATTTTGTGCAAGTGCATTGTTCGTTGAATCCTGAAGCGAGTTTGCAATGGGGCGTTTCGGTTCAGCCTGTTGAAGAGTGGCAAAAAGAACTTCAATCATGTTGGCATCGGCTTCAAACTGTTCGTTTACTTTCCATCGCGAGCCATTGAATTTCAAATCAACTTTTCCACTTTTTGATTCAAGTGTAATCTGATCTACTGTTTTCAAGTCAAAATTCCGAAAGAGGTTTTTATCTACTACATATTGATTGTCAGAACGGCCATACCAATACGTAGCCGCTGTTGCCGCAAGCAACACACACAGAATAATCAATAACCGTTTGTTCTTCTTTTCCTGCATATCAGTATTGAGCAAACTTCTTTTTACGCCAATAAGCTCGGGCTACACCATACATCAACAACAAGAGAATAGGTAGTGCTACATTGATGATCTGCCACTTCAATCGTTCGGAATTTATTTTTTCAGTATTGAGTGGACGAATTTTAACTTGTTTGTTTCGCGCCTGTATTAAACCACCTTCATCCGTTAGGTAAGCAAGTGCGTTCATCAAAAACTCGCGGTTAGCAAACGTGTAGTTTGTGAAAGGATCAAAACCTAATGGCTGAGCTTTTCTAGTTCTTGGATTGACATCATTACGAATGATATCACCATCACCTATCACCAATAATTTAGTTGGCTTGCCTTCTCCAACAAAAGTAGATTGATCAGCGCCTTCGGGTAAAAATCTGTTTTTAAAAAGTGATGAGAATTTTCCTTCTAACAAATATCCTGTTGGAATAAAGGATAAAGTATAATCATCTTGCTTTACTTCTTTTCGAAGCTGATTCACATTCACACTTACAGGAGCTGTAACAATGCGAGTAAATTGTGATGTTAACATCAATGGTGTCTTTAAAATACCCTGCGCCTTTACAGTATCAATACTGCTGATGAATCTTGTAACGACTGCATCCAGGTTTCTTGTAATGGGATGATCCGCATAATGATTAATGAGTGGAAAGAATGGCCACTCCAGTAATTGCATGTTGGGCTTCCCTCCGGTTTGTCCGGTAACAACCGGATAGAATAATGAGCTTCGATCCTGAATTAAATCAGGATTGATACGAACGCCATACTTAAAAAGTAAATCATCAAGATTCAAATCATACGGCAAAGCAAAATAATCCTCACGCGATGCGCTATCCATACTTGCATTCATCTTATCCATCAGGAACATTACCTTTCCTCCTCGCATAATGTATTGATCGAGATTAAATTTATCGCTTTGAGAAAATTGTTGAGTGGGCTTGGCTATAATTAATGCATCCAACTTATTTAATGCATCACGATCCTGAAGATTGACTTTAGAGATTGCATATACTTCCATTGCATCTTGTTGAAATGCTGCAATGTCCATCGACTCCAATTCACCGTGGCCTGAAACAAAGCCAATCTGTTTTTGATCTTCGTTGGTAAGTTTATAAATAGCATTTGCCAATTCAAATTCAATACCTTCAATGGATTGATTGATTTCTTCTTCGGGTGATGACGATTTATTTCCTTTCAACAACATCACACCAGTTTCCAAACCACCATACGAGATGATCACACCAGGAAAAATTATTTTCTCAATGCGTTGTCCGTCTTTCTTATCAATTACGTTGGTGGGTTGAATACCTCGGGCTGATAGATCCGCCATAAATTCGGATTGCGCCTTTTGACTCATTGCAGTCGTGGGATTGGTCACCACATATTTTACTTTGTTGTTGGAATAAATTCTAAACTCTTCCAGCGTTTCGATGATCGATTTTTGAAATCTTTTAAAGCCCGCATTCAAATCGCCTTCCAGAAAAACTTCTACATAAACATCGTCATCTACATTTTCAAGAATGGATTTGGTTTGATCTTTTAAGCTATAACGCTTCTCTTCCGTGAGATCAATTCTGAAAAAATAATTCGATACAACAAGATTAATCAGAATTACAAATACCAATCCATTGGCAAACACCAACACATCACCCATCATTCTGCTTTTCCAGTTTACCATTGTCTGCTGCCCAGGATTAGTTTGGTAATGGAAAGCATCAGGAAAATGACACTTAGGAAATACAATACATCACGCGAATCGATTAGGCCTTTGCTTAGCGAATCGTAGTGATAGGTAATGCCAAATTGTTTTATAAATAGCGCATTCGCTGAAAAGAAATTCAACGAAGCCAACGAATCAAAACCTAAGAAGAAAATAAAACACAAGAACGCAGCGCATACGAACGCGACAATCTGGTTTGGTGTAATACTGGATGCGAGAATTCCCACAGCACAAAATATTGCGGCAAGTAAAATCAAACCAATGTATGAACCTATCACACCCGATGTATCAACATTACCAATTGGATTTCCAAGACTGTAAATTGAAAAGTAATACACTACTGTTGGTAACAATGCAAAAAGAACAAGTAGAAAGCTGGCGAGAAATTTTCCAAGTATAATATCCCAATCACTAAGTGGTTTGGTTAATAACATTTCCATGGTTCCCGATTTTCTTTCTTCCGCAAAACTTCTCATGGTGATGGCCGGTACAAGAAAAACAAAAACAAAAGGTGCAATTGAAAAAAGTGTAAACATATCGGCATAACCTGAATCAAGAATAGAGGTATCTGGAAATACCCAGGCCAATAAACCCACGCCCACCAGAAAAACTCCAATCACAACATAGGCGATCAGCGAATTGAGGAAGCTTTTAAATTCTTTTGAAAGTATCTGAAGCATTTCTGATTTTATCGTGATTACAATTCGTTTTCCATTGGTGTTGGCGCAACGGTAAGGTCTCTGAAAATACTTTCCAACGAAGCCTCTTCCTGTTTTAACCCAATCAATGATAAATTTTTATCCGCAGCAAAACGAAACAACTCCGGACGAATATCAACGCCAGAAGTCGCAGTCACGGAGAATTTTCCTTTCGACAATTCCTGTACACGAATAACTCCTTTCAAAACACTCAACTCATTTGCCTCCACATTTCCTTCAAACTCTACCATTATCGATACACCGGCATCGTTTCGTTGTAAAAGATTTTGAAGAGAATCATCTGCTACAATCTTTCCTTTATTAATCACCACCACACGATCGCAAAGCGCTTGCACTTCCTGCATAATGTGTGTTGAGAAAATAACCGTTTTATTTTTGCTTACTTCTTTAATCAGCTTTCTGATTTCAATCAATTGATTAGGATCCAATCCGGAAGTAGGTTCATCTAAAATCAAAACCTTTGGATCGTGAAGCAAGGCTTGCGCTAATCCTATTCGTTGTCTATATCCTTTTGAAAGCGATTCAATCTTTTTGTTTTGTTCGCGTGTCAAACCACAGCGTTCAATCATCTCACCTACTCTGGACTTCAACGCCTTACCTTTAATACTATACAATCCACCAATAAACTCCAGGTATTCGTGAACATAAAGATCAAGGTAGAGTGGATTGTGCTCGGGCAAATATCCCGTTACTTTCTTTACCTCCATGGGATTGTCCATTACATTATACCCGGCCACGATTACACTGCCAGATGTTGGTGGTAAAAAACAGGTGGCCATTTTCATGGTGGTTGATTTTCCCGCTCCATTGGGGCCCAGAAAGCCAACGATCTCCCCTTCCTTCACATCAAACGAGATATCATCAACCGCTTTCTGCTGGTCGTATTGCTTCGTTACATGCTGAATTTGAAGGGACATAGTAAAGTTGAAGGCGCAAGATTAAAGTTTAAAGTTCACAGTTCAAATTTTCAGGTTCAAGGTTTGTTGTCCACGGTTGGCTGAAAATACCTTCATTAACAACCGGTAAAGATTAATAATATTATAGTTTCCTCTGTCATAAATTAAACGACAGTCTCAGGAAATTGAAAGAAGAGAAAAAAGCTCATAATACCGGTCAAAGCTTATATTTCAAATCCCCTGTTTATCTTGCAGGTCAATTATCATTTGAGGTTCAACTCTTAACTATTTATGGTCTGCAATAATTGCGAACAAAAGGATTACATATCATTTGCAAACGTAAAGTGTTTTTCCACGCACGAGCCTTTAAGCGTAGCCAAATGCAAGCATTGCGATTTGGTTTTTCTAAGCCCACGCCCTGATAAAAAATTGGGACTTGCTTATTTTGAGAATGCATACTCAAATGCAAAAGGATTTGAATCGCACAGCTATTATCGGGATCATCAGCAAATATTCAGCAGAAATCAAAATCGTTTTGATCTAATCAAAAGTCTTCCCTGTCCGAATTCAAAAATTTTGGATTTTGGTGCAGGTCAGGGTCATTTTGTAAAAACAGCACTTGACAATGGATGGCAAGCTGATGGAATTGAGTTATCGCCCGCTGCTATTGCTGCTGCCAAAGAAAATTTCAATATTGAGTTATTGGATAGTATCAACAAGTTACAAACGCACGACTTTGCTGTTATTGCCTTGTGGGATGTAATTGAGCATTTGGAAAACCCGAAGGAGACCATTCTTGAATTAGCAAAACACCTTCATAAAGATGGATTCATTATTGTAGAAACCAGTAATATTGATTCTTTAGATTATTTCATTCAAAAAGAAAAATGGGGTTACTGGCATGTGGATCACTTTTATTACTACTCTAAAAAAACAATTGAATATCTTTTTCAATCTATCCATTTTCAGTTGGTCTCCCCTCCGGTGAACAAGTCAGCAAAAAGTAACTCCTCTTTTGCCAAATACTTACCATTGCTCAACCCTATGAATTTCGTTGCGGCCCTTCGGAAGAAAAGTATTCTGCAAAAGCATAAGAACCTGGCAAAAAGTTCACTGATGACCGTGATTGCCAAAAGAACCGTATAACAAAGAAATATTTCATATCAGACTTACGTTGCAATATATCCCCTACAAAACAGTGAATCCAGAATAAGACCCTGAACGATCATTTACTTTTTTTTAAAAAATGGTATAGATTACCACAAATGTTTTTCAGAACTTTATCAATCAAATTACCTTTTATGCGCTTTATCCGAATAGCACTATTACTTGTCATTGCCACCACCTCTTTCGGCCAACAGGGTTATAACATAAAATTTAATGTTCAGGGACTAAAAGATACTACTGCTTATTTCGCCCATTATTATGGCGAAAGCACCTATATCAAAGACACAGCAAGGGTGAATAGCAAGGGTGAGTTTATATTCGATGGAAAAGCAACCTTACCTCAGGGCGTTTATATGCTGGTGTTGAACAAGACCCGAGTAATGGAATTTGTTATCGGACAAAGTCAGCACTTTAGTTTCGATACCAAATCAGAAGATTACATTAAGGACATGAAGGTTACGGGTGATATTGATAACAAACTCTTTTTCGAGAACATGATTTTCAACATGGATCGGCATAAAGAAGCAGAACCGTTCATGAAAATTATTCAGGACAGTACACTGGCTGAAGACAAGAAGAAAGAAGCAAGAGAAGGTTTTGCGAAAATAAACGACAAGGTAACGGCTTATCAAAAGGATGTAATCGCTAAACACCCAACTACATTAACCGCAAGAATATTTAAAGCCAATCTACCAATAACCATTCCTGATCCACCAAAAAAAGCGGATGGTTCAATCGACTCTACATTTCAACTTCGCTGGTATCGCCAGCACTTCTTCGACAATTTTGATCTGGCCGATGATGCCCTCATTCGAATGCCGAAGCCGATTTATGCGGATAAGATAAACGAGTATCTCGACAAGTTATTCGCACCACAAGCTGATAGCGTAACGAAAGCTATTAACAGAATTGTGGAACTCGCGAAGAAAAATCAGGAGACCTATAAATATGCTGCATGGACCTGCCTGTTAAAATATCAGATGCCTGAGATCATGGGGCTTGATGAAGTGTATGTTAATGTATTTGATAAGTATTATGGTTCAGGAGCAATGGACTTTTGGGTAAACGATAAACTCAAAAAGAATCTAAGAGACCATGCTGACCGATTACGTAAAAGTTTGGTGGGTAAAACCGGAGCAAACCTGATTATGCAGGACTCGAACTTGAAACCACGTTCGATGTACGATATCAAATCGAAATACACCATCCTCTTTATCTTCGATCCGGACTGTGGACATTGTCGAAAGGAGACTCCTATACTGGTTGACTTTTACAACAAGAACAAGTTAAAACTGGATCTGGAAGTGTTTGCTGTAAGTGCTGATACTTCTATGGCCAAGATGAAGGATTACATTAAAGAGATGAAAATGCCGTGGATCACAGTAAATGGTCCTCGTACCTATGTGGGCAACTATCAGGAACTTTATGATGCTATCACAACTCCCTCGCTTTATATTCTGGACAGAAAGCATAAAATCATCGCGAAGAAGCCGCCAATTGAAAAACTAGAAGATTTTTTAATACAATACGAAAAGTTTGAAAAGAAGGCTTCATCGGGACTTTAGAGAAAACGGTTCTATTGTGTGTGTCACATTGAAAAATATGTAATTAAATAAAGCGTTAGCTTTATGATATCCATTTCAACAAACTTAGTTTTGTTGATTTCATTTCTTTACGGAAGAGCGAGAGTGCTTTAGTAAATCGTTTGATGCTCGTCTGTTAAAGTAAAAACTTTACTATCAAATTCATCTGTATGAGACTTGTCTCAATAGCACTTTTCTTCCTTATTGCGACCACTAGTTTTGCTCAGCAAGGCTATAACATCAAATTTAAAGTTCTGGGATTAAAAGATACTACCGTCTACCTGGCACATTATTACGGAGAAAGTAATCACCTGAAGGACACTGCCAAAGTAAATAGCAAAGGTGAATTTCAATTTGACGGAAGGAAATCATTAGGGCAGGGTGTCTACATGCTTGTGCTTAATAGCACATGGGTAATGGAATTTGTGGTTGGGCAAACTCAGCATTTCAGTTTCGATACCAAATCCGAAGATTACATTAAGAATATGAAAGTTACCGGTGATCTTGATAATAAACTCTTTTTTGAGGACATGGTTCTTAATGTAGAAAGACATAAAGAAGCTGAGCCTTTTATAAAAGTTATAAAGGACAGCACCTTGGCAGAAGATAAAAAGAAGGATGCGCGTGCTGGGTTTGAGAAGATAAATAATAAAGTAATGATGTATCGAAAAGAGATCATCGCCAAATATCCAACTACCGTAACAGCAAGAATATTTAAAGCCAGTCAGCCGATTATCATTCCCGACCTCCCAAAGAAAGCAGATGGGTCAATCGATTCTACTTTTCAACTTCGGTGGTACCGCGAACATTTCTTCGACAATTTTGATCTGGCGGATGATGCTCTTATTCGGATGCCGAAGCCGATTTATGCGGACAAGATAAACGAGTATCTCGACAAGCTATTCGCACCACAAGCTGACAGCGTAACGAAAGCCATTAACAGGATTGTGGAACTCGCGAAGAAAAATCAGGAGACCTACAAGTATGCTGCATGGATCTGCTTGTTAAAATATCAACAGCCTGAAATCATGGGGCTTGATGAAGTATATGTAAATGTGTATGATAAATATTATGGATCAGGGGCAATGGACTTTTGGGTAAACGATAAGCTCAAGAAGAATCTAAAAGACTATGCCGACCGATTACGCAAAAGTTTAGTGGGCAAAACAGGGGCAAACCTGATTATGCAGGACTCGAACTTGAAACCACGCTCGATGTACGATATCAAATCAAAATATACCATACTTTTTATTTTCGATCCGGACTGTGGGCATTGCCGCAAAGAGACTCCCGTACTAGTTGATTTCTACAACAAGAACAAAACAAAACTCGATTTAGAAGTATATGCCGTAAATACTGATAGCTCTATGACGCAAATGAAGAACTACATTAAGGAGATGAAAATGACGTGGATCACTGTTAACGCCCATCGTACATATGTTGGCGACTATCGGGATTTATACGATGCCATTATGACACCTTCACTTTATATATTGGACCGAAAGCATAAAATCATTGCGAAGAAGATTCCCACTGAAAAGATCGAAGACTTCTTAACACAATACGAGAAGTTTGAAAAGGCAAAGGCATCACCAAAGCTTTAAGTCATACCTTTCTACCTTGAATTTTCAACTAAAACAGCTGCTGCTCCCATTAATTACGAGCCGTCTGTAACTTTTTTATACTTTTTTCAGTCTTATATGCAACTATTCACCCATTTGCAAGTATCTAATGGTGTAGTAAAACAATTACCACAATAAAATTTACAGTTATGGCATTCCTAGACAATCTCCTCGGCAAGAAAAAACCAACTGTAAAGGCAAAATGCCCGATTACGAAAGAGCAAATTGAGACTGGATTCGGGTATTTACTTACTACGTCCGATGTTGTGGCCTCTAAAAAATATTGGGATATGGTGATGACAGAACCCGAAACCATCTCCTATTCAGTTTCTCACTTCAAAAACCTATCAAGCGGCACACAAATGCGCAATATGATTTTTGAAAAGTATAGTGGTATTGAAACTCCCTGGATGATTTCAGACTCTTGCATCAACCTTTTCGAGAATATCGACAAACAAACCGCTCGCGAAAACGCTAAGAAGTGGTGGGCTGCTGAAGGTAAGTTTAATCCGGAGAACACAGGACCAGCGGCACAGAAATTAGAAGCAACTGTATTCCAAAATTGGAAAGACTATGCTGTCCTTGAAGCAGGACGCTCACGCGTGGTATTACATTAATTACTTTTTATAGATTAGGTTAGGTAAAAGGCCTCACGAATTTCGTGGGGCTTTTTTATTTTAAAACCTTAGCCTAGTTATTTCTGGCGATAGTGAACTCTACGAGTTGAATGAGCGATTGCTTGAATGGTGAGTCGTCCAAGTCTTTAATTAATAGTAGCGCTTCCTGGTGATAGCGATTCATTGCTTGTTGAGCATATTCAATGCCACCCGATTTTTTAACAAAAGAGATTACCTCTTTTACTTTTTTTGGTTTCTCACTTTCGTTCTTAATAATGCTGATGATCTTTCTTTTCTCAAGCCAGGTTGCTTTCGCCAAAGCATAGATCAGTGGAAGCGTCATTTTCTTTTCTTTGATATCAATACCAACCGGTTTACCTATTTCGTCATCACCAAAATCAAAAAGATCATCCTTAATCTGAAAGGCCATACCGATTTTCTCTCCGAACTTATGCATAGTCCTCACCATCTCTTCACTTGCCCCAGAAGAACTGGCTCCAACAGCACAACAGGATGCAATAAGCGAAGCAGTTTTTTGTCGGATGATTTCGTAATAAATTTCTTCGTTAATATCAAGGCGTCTGGCCTTGTCTATTTGCAACAACTCTCCTTCACTCATTTCACGAACAGCATTGGTAACGATACTCAGCAAATTGAAATCTTTATTCTCGACCGAAAGCATCAATCCACGGGAAAGTAAAAAGTCGCCAACCAAAACAGCAATCTTATTTTTCCATAAGGCATTAACCGAAAAGAAACCTCTGCGATAATCGGCTTCATCTACGACATCATCATGAACCAGCGTTGCCGTATGAAGCAATTCTATAAGGGAAGCACCACGATAGGTTGAGTCATTAATTTTTCCGCAGGTTCCTGCACTTAGAAAGACAAACATGGGGCGCATCTGCTTGCCTTTGCGCTTCACAATGTATCCCATGATCTTGTCTAACAACAATACCTTGGTTTTCATGGAGGCACGAAACTTCTGTTCGAACTCTTCCATCTCCCGGGCCACCGGAGCTTTTATATCATCAAGGCGTAAAGACATGTAGCGCAAGTATACACATTGATCAGTAGATTTTACCTTGCTCTTTGGAAAATTGTGACGGTCAGAGGTAATCGGAATACATCTTGTTCAGAAACACAAAAACAACAAAGCCACATGCTGTGCTCACTGTTATTTTGTTACTTTGGGTTCATGAATTTGACGAACAATTATTTGGATGATGTCTTCTTTGCTATCATCGTATTGGGTATCGCTTTTGTTATTGGTCGTATTTTACGCTTAATCATTGGCCGTTTTGTACGAACCGCTTCTACCAAACTTAAAGTTGACCCAACCAAATACAACTTCTTAAAAAACGCTGTTGAGTTTATTGTTTACGTCATTGCTTTCATTGTCATCTTTAGGTCCATTCCAACCCTTCATGATTACGGGACGGCCATCTTTGCAGGTGCAGGTGTGTTCGCAGCCATTGTTGGTTTTGCTTCACAATCTGCGTTCTCCAACATTGTGAGCGGTATCTTCATTGTGATCTTTAAACCCTTTAGTGTAGGGGATCGAATTCGTGTTGGTCAACTTTATGCAGGTGATGTCGAAGATATTACCTTACGTCATACCGTGATCAAAGATTTTGAGAATCGAAGAATTGTAATGCCCAACAATGTTATCAGTAATGAAACGATTATCAATTCGAATCTCAACGATGAAAAACTTTGTATTTTTATTGAGATTGGTATCTCCTTCGATTCAGATGTTGATAAAGCCATGATCATTATGAGGGAAGAAGCTGAGCAACATCCGGAGTGCAAAGATAACCGAACACCATTGGCCATTGATCGAGGTGAACCTAAGGTAGAAGTTAAGCTGATTAGCATTACGGATACTGCACTTCTTCTTCGTGCCTGGGTGTGGGCTACTAATCCAACAACAGGCTTTGATATGAAGTGTGATTTATTGAAATCGATCAAACTTCAGTTCGATCAGGCAGGCATTTCACTGGCCTACCCACAACGACTAATTCACATAAAAGACAGCAATACGCTAGCGCGCTAGGTATATGAGCCATCAAAAAAGCAAGGATTATCCCACATACGTTCCAAATGAAAAATTGATTCTGGAATTAATTTCCTACAACAAGGAACAGCATGAAAAATACTGCAATAAAAATCCGGACGAGTTACTGAAAGAACTTAAACCAGACCGCGTAAACTGGATTAATCTGGATGGCCTAAACAATCAGGACATCATTGAAAAATTACAGAACCATTTTCAACTTCATTATTTGTTGATTGAAGATGTCTTGGGAGATCAGCGACCTAAAGCAGAAGAGTATGATGATTATTTCTTCTTTACCCTCAAGATGCTTTATCGTATTGATGACTCAGGGATTGAATACGAACAAATAAGCTTTGTATTGGGAAAAAATTACTTGATTTCATTTCAGGAAAAAGAAGGTGATTTTTTTGATGGGTTTCGTGATCGAATAAAAAACGATCTGGGGAAGGTAAGGAAGAAAAACGCTGATTATTTATTGTATCGCCTGATCGACATCATCATCGAAAACTACTATTCCGTGCTTGATAAAATTGGTGACAGTGTAGAAGAGATTGAGGAGAATGTATATGAAAACCCGACCAATAACACCTTCAATAGAATTCAAAAATTAAAAAAGGACCTCATCTATCTACGTAAAGCGGTTTATCCTTTACGGGACGCTTTAAGCAAAGTTATAAAAGGAGAATCAGAATTTATTGAAGAAGAGAACTTGCGTTATTATTCCGATGTATATGATCATGTCATCCACCTCATTGATTCGTTGGATACTTATAAAGATTTAACCTCAAGCTTGCTCGATATTCACATTAACGCCATGAACACCCGAATGAACGAGGTGATGAAAGTGTTAACCGTTTTCTCTACGATTTTCATGCCCCTCACGTTCATTGTTGGTATTTATGGAATGAACTTCGATTATATGCCTGAGTTACGCTGGCACTATGGGTATTTCGGAATATTAGGTATAATGGCCTTAGTCGTAATAGGTATGCTGTATTACTTTAAAAAGAAAAAATGGTTTTGATGCAGTTCAACTGCTAAGCCAAAACACCACTCCAATTCGTCAGGCCTGAGAAATTCTGGTCAGCTTCAATGGGAAAATTAAAAATTCCGAAGACGCTCGAACCTGATCCGCTCATGCTGGCGTAGATTGCTCCAAGGGAATACATCTTTTCTTTTATGTGATTGATCTCAGGATACTTTCCAAAAACAGATTCTTCAAAATCATTTTTCACAACGTTCTTCCAATCATTTAAAGTGTATGTCGTTAATAAATGCTGCAATGAAAACTCAGGTTGATTGGGTCTTACATTAGCATATGCTTCGGCAGTAGATACGTGTACCTCCGGCTTTATCAACATCAAAAATTTACCCTTCAACCTGACATCAATTTCAGTCAGCACTTCGCCACGACCTGACCCCATCATGGGCTTGTCCTGAATAAAAAAAGCACAGTCGCTGCCTAAAGAAGCTGCGTAGGACATTAGATTTTCATTAGAAATGTTCAGTTTGAAGATCGTATTCAATAGCCTTAAAGTATACGCTGCATCGGATGATCCTCCACCTAAGCCAGCGCCTGTTGGAATAATTTTGTGAAGGTGAATTTTAACGGACGGCAAGTCAAAATCTTCCTTCAGAAGCGCATATGCTTTTAAACAAAGATTTTCTTCTAGCCTTCCGGGAATGGCTTTACCTGTGCTGGAAAAAGTTAAGGCATCGGAAGGGATAATTTCCAAAATATCCGTCCATGGCAAAGGAAAAAAACAGGTTTCAAGATTGTGATAGCCATCTGGTCTTTTGTTTAGAATGTTGAGACCAAGATTGATTTTGCAAGGCGGGAAAGAAACCATAGAAAAGGTTCAAAGATCAAGGTTCAAGGTTTCGGCCATTGACCGAAACCTTGAACCCGGGAAACTCATGTTACTTCGTAAGACGTTCAATCAGCTCAGCGGTAATTCCACTTGAAGAGAATCCACCATCGTGCATCAAATTCTGCATCGTTACCATGCGGGTATAGTCAGAGAACAAGGACACAATGTAATTGGCACAATCTTCAGCCGTTGCATTTCCTAATGGCGACATCATTTGTGCGAAATCATAGAATACATCAAACCCGGAAATTCCAGCACCTGCAGTCGTTTTCGTTGGTGATTGCGAGATCGTATTAACACGAACCTTTTTCAATTTGGCAAATCGTGCACCATAGCTACGAGCAATAGATTCTAACATTGCTTTGGCCTGAGCCATATCAGTATAATCCGGATATGAACGTTGTGCGGCAATGTAACTAAGGGCAACAATAGAACCCCACTCATTCATCGAATCCAATTTCTCTGCAGTTTGCATTACTTTATGGAAAGACAATGCTGATATGTCAAGAGTCTTTAAATACCAATCATAATTCATGTCTCCATACTCTTTTCCTTTGCGGATATTTGGGCTCATGCCTATTGAGTGAAGAACGAAGTCAAGTTTACCACCCAATACTTCAGTTGACTTTGAAAATAGAGCCGTAAGTTCTGGTTCTGAAGTAGCATCTGCAGGAATTACCTCAGCATTACAAGCCTTGGCAAGCTCATTGATCTTACCCATGCGCATGGCAATGGGTGCGTTGGTGAGGGTAAACATACCGCCCTCTTCTTTCACTTTAAGCGCAGTCTTCCAGGCAATTGAATTCTCGTCAAGTGCACCGAAGATGATGCCGCGCTTTCCTTTTAATACATTGTTAGCCATAGCTTAGTTTCGGATAGAATGGTTGATTAAACCACAATAATACAATCATCCGGCTAAAAAGTAATACTCAGTTAATTGCTTAGTCCTTCAAAAATTACAACCAGCTTAGGTTCAACCCACTCCAAAAGCGACCTTTCGTGCTGCCTCTTTTTGTCCTTCGCGAAGTGAATCTTTGGGTATCTGGCTTTGTGAGGACCTAAAATACAACGACTAACCAAAGAATATAATCCTGAAAATTATTACATTTAACAAAACCTAACCAGCAAAACCTATGGAAACCAGTTCGATCAATCTTAGTTCATGGGACCAAATAATGTACATCGGAGTGATCGCCTCCGTTGCCTTTAGTGTTTTAATTATACTCTATCACGAATACAAAGTTCTTCAGATAAAAGACTACAAAGAGAAGTACGATTATGTTAACCTTCACGAGGTTCGATACTTCTGGTATGCTGTTATGGCCCTGGTATTTGCGGCAGCTTTCTTTGCTAATACTGTTGCTTCACACAAAATTGAAGGTACCCGAATGCTTTGGTTCTATGTACGACTCGGTATAACCATTTGCTTCGTTATAATCGGTTATATGATTTTCTACAGTTTGGTGCGAATTTATTATCCTCGCTTTTTAGAAAAAAGATTGACCAAACTCCGAAATACACCCCGCTTATCTCCTGAAGGAAATGTAATGCGTAAGCTCACAGAATCAGAAGAAGAGCATCATTTGGAAAATATTAAATCAGAGGGCGAAGTTCATTCCGTTGACTATGACATTTGGATTGACGATAAAACCGGCTTCAAGAAAATTGAAAAATACCATGCCTTTCAACATGCTGAAGAATGTTCGGAGTGTGGCTATTTTACACTAAAGATTGATCGGGAAGAAATCGAACAAGCCCCCACGATTACAGAGGATGGGTTGTTGCTAAAACACTACAAGTGCGGCTATTGCAACCATCGTGAACAGCGTGAAGTTGTTGTTGCACGTCTGGCAACCAATGCTTCGTAGATAATTATCCTGACAATTTCCTTTTCTTAAGATTGATACAGCTTCGTGCAGAAAAAGTATATTGCCGCGCTGTATGAAATTATCTCCATCCCAACCCATTGGTGTTTTTGATAGTGGTATTGGTGGGCTCACTGTAGCACACGCCATTACAAAACTATTGCCCAACGAAAGCATGATTTACTTTGGGGATACGGCCCATCTTCCGTATGGCGATAAATCAGAAGCTGCAATCCAGGCTTACTCAATAAAAATTGCCGACATCTTATTAACAAAAGGATGCAAGGTAATCGTGATCGCCTGCAACTCAGCCTCTTCAGCATCTTATGCTTTGCTAAAAGAATATGTTCGAAATGATATTCACATTATCAATGTTATTGATCCGATGGTGAATTTTGTTCTGGATCAGTTTGAAAGTAAACGGATTGGTTTAATTGGCACCAAAAGAACAGTTCAATCTGGGGTTTATTCTAAAAAGGTAGACGAAGGAAAAAAAGACATCACTCTTCATACCGTTGCTACGCCTTTATTGGCACCCATGATTGAAGAAGGCTTTTTCAACAATCAAATTAGTCACGAGATCATTGCTCAATACCTTACTGACCCGGCATTAGAAAACATTGAAGCACTCATTCTTGCCTGCACGCACTATCCACTAATTAAGAAAGAAATAAATGATTTCTATGGAGGCAAAATGAACATCCTTGACTCATCTGAAATTGTAGCCCATGCGCTAAAAGAGTATTTGGAAAAAGAAGCGCTGATGAATACACAATCGTTAGCAAGCCATCAATTCCTTGTTTCAGATTATACTGAATCCTTTGAGGCTGCAGCGCGCATGTTCTTTCACCAGTCTGTACATCTGGAAAAATATCCCCTCTGGAATGGATAAGGTATCTTTGATGTACGGTTTTTATTTAAAATAAGATTTTCCGCATCGAATATTTTACCAACTTTATTCTCCGAACTACTGACACTGACAACCCTGGTTTTCATATTGCCCTTCCTGCTTTTCTACACGGTCATTGCCGTGTATGCCGAGCGTAAGGTCTCAGCCTTTATACAAGACAGGCTAGGTCCGATGGAAACCGGATATTATGGCATTGCTCAAACCATTGCCGACTTATTGAAGGCGCTGCAGAAAGAAGACATCGTTCCTGCAAAAGCAGTATCACCGCTTTTTAAGGTAGCTCCTCTCATTATTTTTGCTTCCATCTTTACAGGTTTTGCTATTCTACCACTCGCGCCATCGTGGGGCGGTGCCGGTATCGCATCCTCTGTGTTCTTTCTACTGGCCATTGTTTCACTCGATGTGATCGGAATTATAATAGCTGGATGGAGCTCA
>JBDTTT010000079.1:0-24974 GCA_039930485.1 Chryseolinea sp. | reverse complement strand
ACAATTATTCTTCAGTCGTTTCTCGGTGGTTAGTTCTTCGTGTTGAACAAGAATGTAGAATAGTGAAGCGCTTCTAACTTCAAACCTTGAACTTGGAATCTTGAACTTTTACCAGATAACCCTAACTTTACGCCATGATTTATCCTATCGTAATGTATGGCGACCCGGTGTTGAGGCAACGCGCAAAAGAAATCAAAGTTGGTTCTGATATTCAGCAGTTAATTGATGATATGTTCGAGACCATGCACGGTGCCAGCGGCATCGGTTTGGCAGCTCCACAAATTGGCAAAGATATCAGGTTGTTTGTAGTGGACGGAACTATCCTGGACGAAGAACCCGAAATGCACGACTTCAAAAAAGTATTTATTAACGCGCAGATCACTGAAGAGACCGGAACTCCGTGGGAATTTGAAGAAGGATGTTTGAGCATTCCGAACATCCGTGAAAAAATTTCGCGCAAAGCCAAATTGAAAATTACCTATTACGATGAGAACTGGAACAAGCTCGAGGAAGAGTACGATGGTATGAAAGCCCGCATTATCCAGCATGAATACGATCACATTGAAGGTAAAATGTTTGTGGACTACCTTACGCCATTAAAGAAAAGACTATTGAAAGGTAAGTTGGCTGATATTTCAAAAGGAAAGGTGGATACGGAATATAGAATTGTTGCTCCATTGAAGAAATAACGTTCATGAATATTCAATCGCGGCTTCCGGATGTAGGCACATCAATCTTTGCTATCATGTCGGGCATGGCGAATGAATATGGCGCTATTAATTTATCGCAAGGCTTTCCCGATTTTAATATCGATTCTGAAATTATCGAGCTGGTCCATCAGAATATGCTGAAGGGCAACAACCAATATGCGCCCATGCCAGGTGTACCCGCGTTGCGAAATGTAATTGCTGATGTTGTTTTCAATTCTTATCAACATCGCGCCAATCCGGATACAGAAATAACCATAACCGCTGGAGCAACGCAAGCCATCTTTGCTATCATCTCTGCCTTTGTTAATCCAGGTGATGAAGTGATTGTTTTTGATCCGGCTTATGATTCATACAATCCTGCCATTCGTTTAAACGGAGGCATTCCCATTCACATCAACTTACAGCATCCTGACTTTTCTATAGATTGGAATTTCGTACGAACAAAAATTTCTTCACGCACCAAGATGATCATGATCAATACACCACACAATCCAAGTGGTGCAGTTTTGAAAGAAAGTGATTTAAAAGAGTTAGAAAAAATCGCATTGGAGTTTAATCTCATCGTGTTGAGTGATGAAGTATATGAGCGATTGATTTTTGATAAGGTTGTTCATCAAAGTGCGTTGCGTTTCCCTGCATTGGCGGCTCAAACCCTTGCTGTGTTTTCGTTTGGTAAAACTTTTCATGCCACGGGTTGGAAAGTGGGATATGTTGTGGCTCCTGAATATCTCACACGCGAAGTGCGCAAGGCCCATCAGTTTATGGTGTTTAGTGTAAACACACCGGTGCAGCACGCTTTCGCAGAGTACATGAAAACTCCAGAGCATTATTTATCCCTTGGCGATTTCTATCAGCGAAAGCGCGATTTCTTTCTCGATCAAATTAAAGGTTCATCCTTTGAGCCATTACCTTGTGGCGGTTCCTATTTCCAATTGCTTTCGTATCGCGGTATTTCAGCAAAACCCGATTTGGAAATGGCGGAAGACCTGACCAAAAAATTAAAAATAGCCTCTATTCCAATTTCCGTTTTTTATCAGGACAAATCCGACCACCACGTATTACGTTTTTGCTTCGCCAAAAAAGAAGAAACCCTCGAAAAGGCGTGTGAGATACTCAGAAAGGTGTAATCGCAGCATTCTTAAATTCTCAACATTTTTTCTCTAGTCAAAGTCGCATCCATTGCGTTTCTTTGCGGTCGAATTCACGGTAGTATGCAAGACTTAAAAATCACTTTAATCCAGTCGGATCTTCATTGGGAGGATCCAGAGGCCAATTTGTCGATGTTCGAAGAAAAAATCTGGCAAGCAGGAACCTCCACGGATGTGATTATTTTGCCTGAAATGTTCACCACTGGCTTCACTATGGCGGCATCCAAAATGGCTGAGCATATGAACATGCGCACCTTTAAATGGATGAGGCAAATGGCCGATCAGACGGGTGCATTAATACTGGGAAGCTACATTACCACTGTTCATGATCGCTATTACAACCGTTTGCTTTGGATGGAACCAGGAGGTGCCTTCAAAACCTACGACAAGCGCCACCTTTTTAGAATGGCTGGCGAACATAAAACTTTTTCGGCTGGTGAGAGTCCTCTAATTGCTACTTGGAAAGGTTGGAAAATTTGTCCCTTAATATGTTATGATTTGCGTTTCCCTGTATGGAGTCGCAATACATGGGATCCTTCTTCTAAAAAACTTGCTTACGATTTATTGATATATGTAGCCAACTGGCCAACAACTCGCATTGACGCCTGGGATACTTTATTAAAAGCACGGGCAATTGAAAATTTAAGCTACGTGGCTGCTGTAAACCGAATTGGTCAGGATGGAAATGGTGTTGAACACAATGGACACTCCTCTATTATTGGTCCCAAAGGCGATACAATTTTTACAAACGAAGGCGCAGAGATGGTGAAGACTATCGACCTAAATGCAAATGCCCTTAATTCTTTCCGTGACCGCTTCCCAGCTTATATTGATGGTGACGACTTCAGTATTGAAGCAGAACAGTATGAGGAAAGTGATTATTTAGAAGGCTTAGGTTAACCAATCCTCTAAAACTTCAATGTATACCCGGCCGAGATAATATTTCGGTCGTCTTTGTTTTTGGGCTTTACATTCACCTCTGTCAAATACATATACAGCAGCTTCACGCTGTTTTTCTTATTTAAGTCATACTCAAATCCTCCTGCAAAGCGATTCTCATCTACTTCATGTACGTCTCCGCTTAAGCGATAGAAAAATTCGAAGTATATCAACGGGCTTAGTTTTTTTGTGATATCGTATTTCAACTGCGTTTTGTTACGAACATATTTTTCAGGATTCACTTTTCCTTCCGGAGCATCAACAAGGTATTGGTTGTAGTATCCCAGGCGATCACTGATGGTAAACTTATGGAACTTATATTTTCCGGTTACGAAAAGAGAAATACGATGTCCTTTGCTGAACTCGGAAAGTTTCTCATTTTGTTTTCCTCCATAACGATAGTCTATGGCGGCTGATAAATATTTACTGAATTTCCAACTAGCCTCTGCCTGACCAAAAACAGAACGCAGGCGGGAAATGTCCTGATCAAACCTTACCTCCAAATCCAGTCCAAGCGTTAAGCGCTTTGTAATATCCGTCTGCGCCTGAAAGGCAGTCCACAATTGATTGTCTGTGGTTTGAGCCTTAGCAATTGTAAGTGCCAAAGAAAAAAATAAAACTGTTAACGACTTTCTCATTTCTCGTAATAATAAACTTTGATTCGCGCGGTGTCCTTTAAAAAGTCAATCGACTCAATTTCAATTTTATGAATGTCGAGGCCCGTTCTGTTTTTTAAATCCTCTATCAATGCCCCGTGATTTACCGGCTTTATGTTCTGAATGTTTTCATATTGAATAATCTGCACCATTTCATTTTTGATCAACAAATTTCCATCGAGCGCATACACAAAGGCCACAATAAAAAGATTGAGCAGTGCAATTTCAATGTAAGTACCCTTGCTTACAGAAGTGATTAACCCCAATGCAATAACCACAAACAAATACGTCATGTCTTTGGGTGAAATATTTTCAGTACGATAGCGCAGAAGAGAGAAAACCGCAAACAATCCAAATGCCGCACCAAACGACAGCTCTACTTTATTGAGCATGTAAGTCAGTACATAAATAATGAGATTGAACAAAAAGAAAGTGAAGAAGAAATCTTTCTTCTTGTAAATCTTATGATACACAAGTCGAACCAAAATCAACATCGTTACTAAATCGATCAGGAGCCTGATTAAAAAACTCTCTGTCAAAAGATGGTTCATTTCAAATTCCATGTTGTGCTCCGTTTTTATTCATAATCTTTTCAATCGCCAGTAATTTCATTCTAAAATTATTTTGTTTCAGTTCAGGATGCAAATGTGCTATCCCCATAACATATTTACTAATAGACATTTTGCGAATCTTATTTTGCTTGGCAATAGTGTCAAAAGAAGAAGGTCGGTTAGAATCGTGCTTGACTTCAATAAGCGTCAGCCCATTATAGATCATACTCCGTTCAGCGTTTCGAACAGTAATATTAAAATCCACCGTCATACGTTCTTCCTGATTAGGAGAAAGCAGTGTAATGCGATTGAAATCACACCACAGAGTTGTTCGAAGAGAGCCAACATCGGAGGGGACAAATTGATGAAGAAGATCGTTTGCCTCCACAGATAACGTTTCTTGTAGCGACATGTGTGGAATGCGTTGCTTTACAGTTCTGTTCTTATTTACTTTTTGTTTTATCTCAAAGAACACGGTGTTGGAACTAACGTATTCTCGCAATCGAACCTTGCATCTGTTGCCTTTTTTATCGTGATGATGGAGATAGAAGCTCAATCGATCATCATCAAAATATAAATTCTTATAGGGCTGTACGCCAGATCCCTCAACACTCAAGACCTGATAGGTATTTTCCAACTGTGTCAGCAGCGAAGGCAGACCTGATTGATGAAGTGCAAATTTTGTATCGACACGATCTTGCAGATGCTCTTTACCCAATGACAGTAAATCAATAGTTGTAAAACGACTCAGATCGATTTCGAATGCGTTGATGTGGGATTCCAAATAGATTAGTGCTTTATCAATTTACGTGATGGATGGTCGGTCATTACTGTTACTCCGCACAATAGAGGCTTGCGATTTGTCATGGACTAGCCAAAAAAGGTTAACTCAAACTTCATTTAAGTAACAAAACGTTAAAGTTAACCCGATGGATTGGATTCTAAAATTGCTTTGCCTTTAAAAAAAGGAAAGAACGGATGCGTTTCAATCGATTGCCTGATACGTTTATCCAACTGCTTAAACAAACTTGGCACAAGCTCCTTTTTTAATACTTTTGCACCTCCATCGAAAAACCGAAAACCACCATGGCCAACCGCAAGATTACCAGAGCATTGATCTCCGTTTTTTATAAAAATAATCTGGAGCCAATTGTACACGCATTGGGCAAACAAGGTGTTGAATTTGTATCCACTGGTGGCACTCAAGAGTTTATTGAGAAGTTAGGATATGCTGTTACTCCTGTCGAAAAACTCACAGGATTCCCCTCTATTTTTGGCGGACGAGTTAAAACTCTTCATCCTGCGGTCTTCGGAGGTATTCTCTATAGAAGGGAAGATGATGGTGATGTAAAGCAAGCTCAGGAGTTTGGAATCGGCCCGATTGATTTAGTGATTGTTGATCTCTATCCATTTGAAGAAACCGTAGCAAAGGGAGGGAGTGAAGAAGATGTAATCGAGAAGATTGATATAGGTGGTATTGCCTTGATCAGAGGTGCTGCCAAAAATTTTAACGATGTACTCATTGTCTCTTCGCGAAATCAATATGAAGAAGTGCATCAATTATTGGTTTCAAAAAATTGTTCAACTGATTTAGTCGATCGCAAGAAGTTTGCCGCTATGGCCTTTGATGTAACATCTCATTACGATGGTGCCATCTTCTCGTATTTCAATCAGGAGTTTCAATTTCCTATTTTCAAAAAGAGTTTTCAGAACGGAAAGACTTTGCGTTACGGTGAGAACCCCCATCAAAAGGGAGTTTACTTTGGCGATCTCGATGGCTTGTTCGAACAATTGAATGGTAAAGAACTTTCATACAATAATTTAGTAGATGTTGATGCCGCTGTAAATCTGGTGAAAGAGTTTGAAGGCGAAACAGCTTTCGTCATTATCAAGCACACGAATGCCTGCGGAGTAGCAACTGCCTCAACCGTTAAAGAAGCTTACCTAAAAGCATTTCAAGCCGATACGCTTTCTGCCTTTGGTGGAGTATTGTCTACCAATAAAACAATTGATCTGGCGGCCGCTGAAGAGATCAGCAAGTTATTCTTCGAAATACTGATCGCTCCAGCGTATGAACCCAATGCTTTGGAATTGCTAAAGAGCAAGAAGAACCGGATGATCATGCTTCAGAAGAAAGGACTTGATGAAACGAAACAATACAAGAGCATCCTAAACGGAGTGATCGAGCAAGATCTAGACCTGAAGACAGACTCAAAGCAAGATTTGAAAGTGGTGACCAAACGCGCGCCTTCAGCTTCAGAGGCTGAAGCACTTCTTTTCGCAAGCAAAATTTGCAAGCATACAAAATCAAATACCATTATTCTGGCTGTTGAAGGACAACTGCTGGCCAGCGGTGTTGGTCAAACATCACGTGTGGATGCCTTGAAGCAAGCCATTGAGAAAGCCGATGCTTTCGGGTTCAGTTTGAAAGATGCTGTTATGGCTTCTGATGCTTTCTTCCCATTCCCGGATTGTGTGGAGATCGCCCACAAGCATGGCATTCGTTCAGTGATTCAACCCGGTGGATCAGTGAAAGACCAAGACTCCATCGCTTTCTGTGATGGACATGACATGGGTATGGTATTTACTGGAATTCGTCACTTCAAGCACTAAGCTACTTGGCGAGTCAAGCGGATTTTTAAATCCTTCACCAACCGATTGGCTGTTCATTTTTTCTGACTGGCAAAAATTTTACATTTTTGAGTCGGCTCGTATTATTTTGGTAAATTAAGTGCAACTTTACAGGTGGCATTTTTTAGTAACTCAACGCGAGCATTTTTAAACTACAGGTAACACATATACATGGGATTTTTTGACTTCTTCTCCAGCGACATTGCCATAGATCTTGGCACCGCGAACACCCTCATCATTTATAAAGATAAGATCGTTGTTGATGAACCATCCATCATTGCGATCGACAAAGCCGCCAACAAAGTTTTGGCCATTGGCCGCGAGGCCATGCAAATGCATGAGAAGACGCACGATTACATCAAGACCATTCGTCCTTTGAAAGAAGGCGTGATTGCCGACTTCCAGGCAGCGGAAATGATGATCCGTGGGTTGATCAAAATGATTGACACAGGCAAACGCCTCTTTCCACCATCCTATCGCATGGTGATTTGCATTCCTTCCGGAATTACTGAAGTAGAAAAAAGAGCGGTGCGTGACTCAGCCGAGCACGCTGGCGCGAAAGAAGTATATATGATTTACGAACCGATTGCTGCGGCCATCGGAACAGGCATCGACATTGAGCAGCCCATCGGAAACATGATTGTGGATATTGGAGGTGGTACAACTGATATCGCGGTGATCGCTTTATCAGGTATAGTTTGTGATCAATCCATTCGTGTTGCCGGTGATACCTTTAACAGAGACATTCTTGACTACATGAGACGTCAGCATAATCTTTTGATTGGTGAGCGTTCAGCAGAAAGAGTGAAGATTGAAGTAGGTTCTGCATTAACCGAATTAGACGAAGGGCCTGAGGATTACGAAATCAGAGGACGAGATTTAATGACCGGTATTCCGAAGACCATCAAGATTTCATATTCTGAAATTGCATTCGCATTAGATAAGTCCGTTTCGAAATTAGAAGAGGCCGTGTTAAAGGCATTGGAAACTTCACCTCCTGAATTATCCGCTGATATTTATGAGCGTGGTATTTACTTAACGGGTGGCGGTGCATTGCTTCGCGGTCTGGATAAACGTCTGGCATTGAAAACAAAATTGCCGATTCATGTAGCCGATGATCCGCTTCGTGCTGTTGTGCGCGGGACTGGCGCTACATTGAAAAATATAGAAAAATTCCGTGCGGTATTGATGACATAATTCATGGAGAGGTTATTTCTCTTTGTCTACGCCAATCGCGCTTTCTTTACTTTTTTGTTGTTGGAATTATTTTGCGCCTGGATGATTGTGGAGAACAATCGCTATCAGGGTGCCAAGTTTTTTAATTCATCAAATCGTTTTATTGCTGAGACCAATAATGTTTCACAGGGTGTGCGTGAATATTTTCAGTTGCGCGAAATTAACAGAACCCTGGCGGAAGAGAATGCGAGCCTCCGTAACCTGCTTCAAAAAGAAAATCAAATCATCACGAAGGTTGATTCCTTTGCGCTTAAGGACACAACAATGGTGAATCGTTTTGTTTTTACAAGTGCGAAAGTTGTAAACAATTCGGTTGGTCGTTTTACCAACTTCATTACCCTTGATAAAGGTATCGATGAAGGAGTAGAACCAGGGATGGCTGTTATCAGCTCTTCTGGCGTTGTTGGAAAAGTAAAGACCGTTTCAAATCATTACAGTGTTGTTACTTCTATATTGAACGTTGATGTGATGACTTCTGCAGTATTGAAGCGCACCGGACATTTTGGAACGATTCAGTGGGATGGTAAGAATCCATACATCATTAATTTAAAATACATACCCCGACATGTAAAACCTGTGGTGGGTGACACTGTAGTGACGTCAGGTTTCAATGCTGTCTTCCCTCAAGGCATTATGATCGGTGTTGTTTCTGAAGTAAAGCTTCGCGATGAAGAACTCTTCAATGATCTGAAAGTAAAACTTGCGCAGGATTTCCGGAAGCTCTCCTATGTCACTATTGTGAAGAGCACCTTGAAACATGAACAGGACTCTATCGAGCAAAGCGTAAATCAGATAATACGATGAGCCGCGTTAACATCTTACAAATCGTCAGCTTTTTCATTTACCTTTTTTACCAGGTACTGGTTCTTCAAAACGTGGTACTCTTTCATACCGCTTTCTGCTTTCTGTATGTTGCATACCTTTTGTTATTGCCGGTTGAAACCAATCCGCTGATCTTGATGGGCATTGGCTTTGTAATGGGCTTTACTGTCGATTTATTTTATGAGAGCATCGGTCTTCATGCTTTTGCTTGTGTAATGTTAATGTATGTAAGGAATTATTGGTTGGGTTCTATTACACCACAAGGTGGTTATGATAACAATGCTGTACCCTCTATGCAGCTTGCCGGCATACAGTGGTTCTCCATTTATGTGATGCCGCTGATTTTTCTGCATCACCTGGTTTTGTTTTTTGCTGAGGCTGGAGGCCTTAGTATGTTTTGGTTTACGTTTTTGAAAGCAGTGGCGAGCACTTTTTTTACAACATTGGCGTTACTCATTGCACAGTTTCTGTTTCCAAATAGAAGACGTTAACTTTCGTATACCTTAGAAAAGATTACGCGTTTAGCAAAGTGAAATGAACGAAGGTCGCAAAGAAGTTATTCAAATTGTATTTCTGTTGATCGGGACTATTTTCCTGTTCAAGTTATTTTTCATTCAGGTTGTTGACGATCGTTACAAAAACCTGGCAGACGGAAATGCTATTCGCAAGGAGATTCAATATCCTGTACGCGGAATCATTACCGATCGAAACGGAAAATTGATTGTGTATAACAATCCGGAGTACGATTTGATGATTGTTTTACATGAAGTGCATGCGTTTGACAGCGCACGATTCACAAAAGTGTTTGATCTTACTCCCGTTGCGCTTCGCGGATTGTTTAAAGATTTCTACAAGGAGATAAAGAATAAAAAAGCTAATTCCCTTCAACCGTATCCTTTTCTCCGACAGCTATCCAATTTTGATCTGGCCAAAATACAAGATCACGTGGACGAGTTTCCCGGGTTTTATATCCAGGCAAGAAGCACGCGAGCGTATGCTTCTAAAGCTGCTGCTAATGTATTGGGCTATGTAAGCGAAATTTCAAAAGGGCAATTGGATGGTGATAAGACTACGATTTATCGTCAAGGTGATTACATAGGGCAAAGTGGCGTTGAGAAATATTATGAAGAATACCTTCGTGGGCAACGCGGTGTAAAGTTCTTTATGCGGAATAAAGACGGTGTAATTAAAGGGTCATTTGATGATGGAGAGGCTGATACACTCTCCATACCGGGTCAAGATCTCACATCAACATTGGATTTAGATTTACAAGAGTATGGAGAATACTTAATGGCTGGAAAAGCTGGAAGTATCATTGCCATTGAACCTACTTCTGGTGAAATATTAGCCATGATTTCAGGACCCTCCTATGATCCTACCTTGCTTACCGGAAAAAACTACAGCTCCAACTTCGTATTGATCAATACCGACACGCTTAAGCCACTCTTCACAAGACCATTGATGGCGCAATACAGACCAGGATCTATTTTTAAAGTTGCTCAGGCAATGGTGGCCTTACAAGAAAAAGTCATTACACCAGAAACACGCTTTCGTTGTGATCGTTCTATCATTAATTGTCATGGTCCACACACCAATGAAGACCTCAGAGGTGCCATTACTAATTCATGCAATCCCTATTTCTGGAATGTGTTAAAGAGAATGTTGAACCAAGGCAAATCCGACAACCCTTTTGATGATACACGAGTCGGTTTGACCGAATGGGATAGACACATTTCAAGTTTTGGTTTTGGTAAACCCCTAGGCATTGATCTTCCGAATGAAAAAGGAGGCCTTGTGCCAAGCCCTGCATATTATGATCGAGCTTATGGTGGACGGCCCTGGAAGTTTTCAAATATTTATTCCATCGCTATCGGTGAAGGGGAAAATTTAGTAGTGCCTTTACAAATGGCAAATTTTGCAGCCACTATTGCCAACAGGGGGTATTACATTACGCCACACATGGTGAAGTCGATTGGTAAAAGCGGTAAGCCGCTATCACCCTACCTTGAAAAACATTTTACCACTATTGACTCCATAAATTTTAGAATAGCGGTCGATGCAATGGAGCGGGTTGTATTGGAAGGAACCGGTAAACATCGTGCGCAGTTGAAAGATGTTATTGTGTGCGGCAAAACTGGATCAGTTCAAAATGAGCCTCGCCCTGATCATTCTGTTTTCATTGCCTTCGCTCCCAAGGTCAATCCTAAAATTGCAGTGTCAGTTTATGTTGAGTTTTCAGGACAAGGCGCGCGAGCTGCAGCCTCCATCGCCAGTCTGATGATTGAAAAATATTTGTATGGAGCTACAAAACGACCACAAATTGAAGAATACGTTTTGCGAGGAAAATTTTTGTAAGCCCTTTAACAAGAAGAAATTGTCTTGAGGCAAGAAGCAATTATATCGAACAAAGTAGATTGGGTAACTGTAATGCTGTATGGCGTTATGGTGCTCTGGGGTTGGCTCAATATTTACTCTGCTACGTATGATGCAAACCAATCCATCTTTGATTTGACCATCAACTCCGGTCGCCAGATGATGTTCATCATCACTTCATCTGTACTCATCTTTGCTATCCTCATTATTGACATGCGTTTCTACGAAACGTTTGCCTATGTAATTTTTGGTGCTGTGATGTTCCTATTACTGCTTGTGCCCTTCATTGGGAAAGAGGTAGGTGGAAATCGTGCATGGATAGGCATTGGTTCGTTCGGTGTTCAGCCTTCGGAATTTGCCAAGTTTGCAACGGCATTGGCAGTTGCCAAGTTTGTTGGTTCGGTTGGCTTCAAGATGGATCAGCTACGAAATCAGATTATTCTCTTTGGAATAATCTGCGCACCAATCCTCCTTATTCTCCTGCAGAAAGATTATGGTACTGCAATGGTGTTTCTGGTTTTCGTTCTGGTTTTCTACCGCGAAGGCATGTCACCATTCTTATTGCTCGTGGGACTCGGTGTTGCTATTATCTTTATCCTAACATTACTGGTAGAAAACAATTGGGTCCTATATGGCATCATTGCTTTTGCGTGGGGAATTGTTATATTCTTAAATCGCAAAAAGAAATTTAAGCGAATGGCGGTTATCACCATCGGAGCATTCGTACTGGTAGGAACTATTTTTAGTGTGGATGTCATTTTCAGTAAGCTGGAAGATCATCATCAAAAAAGAGTTATGGTGTTGATCAATCCAGAGCTGGATCAATTAGGTGCAGGCTATCACGTCTATCAATCCAAGGTAGCAATCGGTAGTGGTGGCTTTATGGGTAAAGGGTTTTTAGAAGGGACACAGACCAAGTTGAAATTTGTTCCTGAGCAATACACCGATTTTATTTTTTGTACCATTGGCGAAGAGCAAGGATGGATCGGAAGTATTCTGATCATTGTACTCTTTATGGCATTGCTACTGCGAATTGTTTTTCTGGCCGAACGACAAAAGAATCGGTTCGCCAGAGTATATGGATATAGCGTAGCTTGTATTTTCTTCTTTCACTTTGCCACCAACATTGCTATGACAATCGGATTGTTCCCTGTAATCGGAATACCTCTTCCATTCTTTAGTTATGGTGGCTCATCGCTGTGGGCATTCACCATTTTATTATTCATACTCCTCAAGCTTGATGCACATCGGATGCAGGTACTTCAGAGAATTTAGGGGAAGTGAAATGTAATCTGAAAACGAAATTACTTGCAAAGCATTACGCCATTAACTTCTCAATCAATCCATCTACGCTAATACCTTCTGCTTCAGCTTTAAAGTTTCTAACAATGCGATGACGCAATACTGGTTTCGCGATAGCTTGAACATCTTCAATATCGGGTGAGTATTTGCCATTGAGAAGAGCGTTACATTTTGACCCCAATACTAAATACTGCGATGCACGAGGACCGGCTCCCCATTCCAAATAATCATTTGCAACGGATGAGCTTCCTGCCACACCGGGTCTCGTTTTGTTAGCCAGGGTTACAGCATACTCTACTACATTATCCGCTATCGGCACTCTTCTCACAAGTTGCTGGAAGTAGGAGATCTCTTCGCCTGTCAGAATTTTATCAACTCTTTTCGGTTCTGCTGATGTTGTGCTTTTTACCACCTCTACTTCGTCTTTAAATGAAGGATAGGTAAGTAAAATATTAAACATAAACCGATCGAGCTGCGCTTCAGGTAATGGATAAGTACCTTCTTGTTCAATTGGGTTTTGAGTTGCTAAAACAAAAAATGGCCTTGGCAAATCATAGTGTTCCCCTGCAATGGTTACACCATACTCTTGCATGGCTTCCAATAAGGCCGCTTGTGTTTTAGGAGGAGTACGGTTAATCTCATCGGCCAAAATAATGTTTGCAAACACAGGACCTTTCACAAATTTGAAATTACGTTCCTTGTCCATTGTTTCTGCACCCACAATATCTGAAGGCATTAAATCAGGGGTGAACTGAATGCGCTTGAACTGAAGATCGAGAGAGGTTGCTATAGTTTGTACCAGGAGCGTCTTCGCTAGGCCTGGAACGCCTACAAGCAGTGAGTGTCCCTGACAAAAAATTCCGGTGAGTACCTGACGTACCACATCGTTTTGTCCGATGACTACTTTTGAAATTTCTGATGAAAGATTTTTGTAGGCTGAAGCCAGGGCTTGCGCGGCTTCTACATCCGAAGAAAATTTAGTCATGTATCACTCGTCTAATATTCCACAATAATCATACGTCTTATCAATGTTGATGAAAACATCTTTGCGTGCTTTCGAAAACCACTTCTGAAGAATTTTATCTTTCTTTTCGTTCAAGGCAGCGGCTTGGATGCGAGTCCAATCGTCTGCTAATGATGCCTCGTGCGGTTTTATTTTTGATTTATAATAAATGATTCGCATGGCACTCTTTCCATCATCGGTTCGATAGAAAAGTGGTTCCGAAATATCGCCAACCTTCATGGAATCAAGTTTAAAGTAAATCACTGGATCTAATTCCTCAACGGGTACACGCATACCTTCATCGGCACCCGTAAAGAAACCACCATTACCTTTTGTCTGAACATCGTCTGAAAATTCCTTTGCAGCTTTTTGAAATGACATTTTATCCGGACCAATCAGGGTACGGATGCTGTCTAGAAAATGTGCGGCATCTTTTAAATCGCTGTCTGATGGTCGAGGGGAAATAAGAATATGACGTGAGTTATATTCATTACCTCTGCGTTCAATCAACTGCATCACATGGAATCCAAACTGAGTTTCAAAAGGCATGGATATTTCATTCGGCTTTAACTTAAAGGCCATCCCTTCAAACTCGGAAACCATGTTACCACGGGAGGTCCAACCCAAATTTCCACCAGTAGTTTTAGCGGATGGTTCGTCAGAATATTTCTTAGCAAGAGTTCCAAAATCCTCACCCGCTAAAATTCGGTCGCGAATCTCAACCATTTGTTTGCGTGTAATTTCCTTCTGCTCCTTTCCTATTTTCGATAGTCTAACAATTTGGGCAGCCTCTACTGCAGCAGAGAAGTAAGGAAGACTGTCTTTGGGAATTTTACTAAAGAATTTTCGCACATCCGAAGGTGTAATCACAACATCTTTTGTAATCTCATCCTGCATTTTGCGAACCACCATCTGCTCCCTTTCCTGATCACGAATTTCCAATCGTATTTGCTCCAACGTTTTGCCATACTTTGCTTCAAGTTCATCGGCTGTAACTCCAGATTGAGCAATGATCATCTCCATTTTGCGATCCGTATAGGAGTCTACCTCGGCATCCAGAACAATAACCGAATCGATTTCGGCTTTTGCCATCATAAGTTTATTGCGAACGAGCATGGCCATATATTGACAGCGAACTTCCTGACCCGGTGCGCCCCCATTCGTGAGGTAGTCCTGATATGCTTTCTCCAAATCCGATTTCAAGACAATGTAATTATCCACTTTGGCGATAATCTCATCCACCACAAATCCTTCATTTTCTTGCGCTGTTGAATGCATAGCAACTGCCAGCATCCCAACAAGAAGACAGGTTGCTTTCAGGTTATTTAAAAACCTCAAATTCTTTTTTCTCCACTGCATAATTATACACTTCATCTTCCAACTGTTTGGCCAATTCTACTTTGCGCTTATTTAAAATAATGTTTCGTATATCCTCTTTTACAAACTCCAGAGGAGATGTATTATCCGAAATACGATACTCATCTACTTTAAAGAAATATAAAAACGCTTCATCTGATGTTTCATAATATGGTCTCGTCTTTAGAAACTGAATCTTATTTGGGATTTCAATTAATGGTGAGTTCTGCACTAATTCGTCAAACACCATCCATGAAGAATCCGAAATATGATAGGCCGATGAAAAACTCAGGCAATACGATTTCAACTCCTTCACTTCCTTTTCGCGCTTAGAAAAAATCAGTTCCCTGATCTTCCCCGTGCGAGGCGCATTCTTTGGTACTTTTAAAAATGTTGCCTTTACGATGTTTTGTTTTAAAATAAAGTTGTCGATGTTGTCTTTATAGTACCGATCAATTTCTTCATTGGCAATTGCTGTATCTAAATTCTTTTTTACATAGAAGGTCTGATACTCGTATGCAATAATGCTAAAACGATAATCCAATATCTTACGCTCCACCTCCGCTTCATTGATATCAATTTTACGTGCAGCTTCCTGAATGAGCAATTGCTTCCGAATCCAACTTCCAACATAAGCCTCAGCCCGGGCTGCACTATCTGCCGGGGCAGTTCCTGGAGGAGTTATACCTACTAGTTCATCCCTGTAAAGGTAAGCTTCATTTGCTCTCGCAACTGGCTGCCGGACTTCCCCATTACTGGTCTGATCATTTTTCATTTTAATCAGGTCACAGCTTGAAACACCCAATAATACG
Organism: Chryseolinea sp.; assembly: GCA_039930485.1. Lineage (GTDB taxonomy): Bacteria > Bacteroidota > Bacteroidia > Cytophagales > Cyclobacteriaceae > Chryseolinea. The sequence continues at coordinate 9,435 of JBDTTT010000079.1, read as the reverse complement.
CATGCAGCTAGAGACAGGCGAAACCAACCATTTCGCAAACAGAACTTATCGTTGCCGTTGGAGCTGATCCAATATTTGCTGTTTGCCTTTCTCATTTACCTTAACCTCGTACTTCTTCTTTAATTGGGCGATCCAGTTTTGCTCTAAAAAGGTCTGATAATCAGAGATTATGCCTGACCGTGCTTCTTCAAACGACATATCGCCCGCAGGGAGTATGTCGATTAGCCGCGCAAGGTAATACATTCCATTATTTTCCGAGGGGTATATGCCTTTTGCCCATGGCACTTTCTGTAAAGCTTGTTTTTCTCCGGATTTATAAAATCCTGCCTCGACCTTAAGCTTATTGGCTGATACAAATTCCTGTATTTTCTTTTCGTCACCTTCCTCAAGAAGGGTCTTTAGCGAACCCTCAAAACCTTTATCCTTAGAAGAGTATAAAGCCACTTTTGCCCGTTCACTGGCTTGGTAATTTGCTTTATGAGAATTGAAATACGCCACCTGGCCAAGCGAATCATCTGAGGCTTTGTTCCAAACTTCCTTCTCCATAATTTCAAAGAGCAAGATACCTTCATAGTATTCTCTTAAGAGAAAACCATACTCAGGATTCTCTCGCATTATTTTCTCCTCCTCCATCTGCATGATGCTCGCGTCAACAAAATTGTTGTAGAGCTGCTCCAAATATTTTGATGGCTGTTGACTGGTGGGTTTCTGATTCTTTTGAACATAGGTCAGAAAACTCTTTGTGCTAAAACTCTTATCCTTTAAGGTAAAGAAAATTTCTTTTTCAGAATATGCCGGCATCTTCCATTTTCCCTTCTGAAGAATAGAGTCTCCTAATGCAAATACCTTTGCCTTTAGGATTGGATTTTCTTTCCAATCATAGCTACGTCTCAGCTTAGCTTGTAGAACTTGTTTTGATAGTTGAGTTCGTTCATCACGGTTGACGCGATTTTTTAATGAAGCCGACATTTCCTCCAACGAAGGCACCGGAATTTTTCTTTCCAACCGAAGAATATGCCAACCATATTGGGTTTGAAATGGATCCGAAATTTCTCCGGGCTTGCTGAGGGAAAATGCAACTCGTTCAAACTCGGGTACACTTGCCATTGTACCAACACCAAACGTTTTTAGTCTTCCGCCTGTACTTTTTGTGCTGGGGTCTTCGGAATATTGCGTACACAATTCATCCCATGCCATACCGCCTTGTGATTGTTCATAAACAGTAAAGATGGTGTTCTTCGCCTTTTCGTTATCGTTACCATCCGTTGTTCGGATCATTATGTGTGAAACTTCTACTTCGCCTCGTGCCGGCTTTCGGTCTGTTACTTTTATAATGTGATATCCAAAACGCGTACGCACCGGTAAACTCACTTCCCCAACTTTGGTTTTGTAAGCCATCACTTCAAATGGATAAACCATTTGCATAGCCGTAAAATATCCCAGATTACCTTGATTTGTTTTAGCCGATGGGTCTTCCGATAATTTTTCTGCTAACAATCCGAAATCTTCACCCACTAAAATTCTGTTTCGGATCGTAATAATTTTTGTGTAGGCTGCGAGTGTATCTGCAGGTGATGCGTCTGGTTTTAGATTGACAAGAATATGCGATGCTTTTATTTCTTCCAGTAAATTATTGTAGGTAAGCTTTACCAAACTATCCGTAAGTTTTGCGTCTGGCAAATAGGGTTTACGCAATTCTTCTTTATATGATGAGTATTCTTTTATAAATGCACGGGTTGTATCCATACCTCGTTTTCTTGCCTCCGTTACCTTCAGTTTGAAGTTGATGAATAAATCCAGATACTCATTGATCTTCTCTTTCGTGAAATCATCTTTCTTATTTTGATGATTTTTTTTGTATAGATAAAGAAACTCATCACCATACGTAGCAACTCCATCCACCTTAAAAACAGTTGGTGATTTATTTTCTGCTGATTTTGATTTTTTCTTCTGAGCGATACCTGACGTGACGATGCTGCCGCAAAGGAACAGCAGCATGATATTTTTCAACATAAGCTTTTGGATATTAGTAATTATGTAAAGTGAACGTTTTTGATGAGGCGACAAATACTTTTATCCATCAGTTTTTGATATTCTATTTTATCCATAATGGATTTCACAAGACGTATGCCTAACCCGCCTTTTCTTTTTTCGTGAATAATGTTGTCCAAAGTTGGCTCAGCAAACTGATTAATGTCAAATACAGTTCCATCGTCAATAATTTCAAATACAAGGGGATTATTTTTTTCAACCGCAATTTGCAGTTCAAACAAATCATCCGGGTTGCAATGATGTGCATGAATCATCAGATTCGAACACATCTCGTCCAGCGCGAGCACAATTTCGCTGATATCAATTTCCGAAACGCCATGCGCTTTCAGTGAAGTCCGGATAAAATCCCGAACGCCTTTAAGGTTCTCAATACTGCAACCAACTCTATACTTATAGACCATTTACCATTTGCTTAGCTTGAACTTTATCACTCGCAATTTCCAGGAGTTCGTTAAGCCCCAGAATACTAAACGTATTTGCCACTTTATCACTCATTCCGAATAGTACCATTTTAATCCCGCGATCCTTACATTCCTCTATGTAGGACATAAAAACACCAAGACCAGCGGATGAAATATACTCGAGCGCACTGCAATCAATTAAAATTTTAGAGAAGCCTTCTCCAACACTTTTAGCAATTGTCAAGTCAAGTTCAATTGAAGAACTCGCATCTATTTCACCTACAACCATAATGAAGTCGATGCCGTCTTCTTGTAGTCTCTTGATGCTGATCATAGTTTTAACGTTTTATAAAAGTTTATGTTAACCCGCTGTTCGTTCTATTTGAACTTTACAATCATGGTCGTGTAATCGTCATTAATATTCTCTGTACCCGAAAACTCGTACAGGCGCTTGATCAGATGATCCTGCATCTCTTTTGGAGATGTTTGCGTTACTTCACTAATCACATCGGAAAGCCTTTCGTAACCGAATTCTTCGTTCCTCGCGTCTTTAGCTTCGGTAATGCCATCGGTATAAAGAACCATCACATCACCTTTCTTATATTCAAATTCATTTGCCTGAATAAAATTGCTGTAGCTCTTATTCCGAACCATACCTAATGCCACACCTTTATCCTTAAAATACTCAATCGATTTCTTTTCTGTGCAGTAGTATAACACCGGGCAATGACCGGCACGTGCGTATTTTATTTTACGTGTTTGTGTATTAATAATGAAGAAGGTGGCTGAAATAAACGATCCACGCTCAAGGCAATACACCAAGGCCTGGTTAGCCTGCAGCATAAAGTCATCGGGCTCAATATCGCGTTGGGCGAGGCTATGAAAAATACCTTTCATCTGTGACATATGAAAAGCCGCTGTCGTTCCTTTCCCTGACACGTCTGCGATGATGAGACAAACTAAATGATCGTTGATGCGAAGTGTGTCGTAATAGTCACCTCCAACCTCATCGGCAGATTCTGAAAAAGCGCTGATATCAAAATCATTATCCTTTTCAAGAAGCTGGGGAAGCAAACTTTTTTGAACAGTCTTTGCAATCTTCAGCTCTTCCTTATAGCGCTCGTTCTGCAGCGCCTCTTCCATTAACCGGAAATTCTCAATGGAGATACCTGCCTGATTGGCAAATGTAGAGACGATCTTTGTCATCTCTTTTGTAAATCCATCGGGCAATTCTTTTAGTAAAGCAAGTGTTCCAATATTTGCTCCCTTTACATAAATCGGGAATGCAAGAATGGAACGATAACGAGAGCCCTTTAGCGAAGCCAGGTGCTTGGAAAGATTTCGCGTTTTATCACTACCCTGATCAAGTACACCTCTTACATGGTGCTCATTTAAATGGTTTACAATCTCATGAGCTTCCTTGTCGCTTATCCGGTAAGCAAATACATTTTTTTTATCTCCTGAAATTTCCAACCATCCTGCATCTGCAAAGACAGTACTCACCGAAGTTTCCAATAGAATATTATAAACACTTTCTTCACTTTGTTCAGTCTGAATGGATTGACTGATGCGTTGAAAATTTACAACCTCTTCCAGCTTTTGTTCGAATACAGAAGTGGTTGGCAAGTTGAACAAGATAACGAGGAACGAAAAAATACTATAGAGCCCAACAAAAACAATGAGGGATAAAATGAAAATATGGATTCGATAATCTGTAAAATTTTTGGATGACGAAGCTATTACTTCAGAGATAGAGCTATTGGTATAGACTATATAAAGCAGGTAAAAAATAGTAAGTAGTAACAACAGTAAGCTTGTCCATTTCTGACGGAAATTTAAATAAGCTACCCATTTCAAGTTCCCGGAAAGAATTAATCCAAGCACAATAAACACCGTGAGCAATGTGCCAAAGACCCAATCAATAAGAGGAAGTTTAAGACTATTGTAGGCTAGGGATAAAAGCAGACCTACCTCAAAGACTGCCCAAATTCGAAGCAGCCATTTTGATTTTTGATAGAGGATAAGGCGCTTCCATACTGTAAAGGTCATGATGAGAAAACTCACCATTAAACCAAGATTGATCAGATACACCAAATCCTGATACACCACATTTCGTGTCAATGCCGTGCTTCCCAACAAATTTTCAATAAGCCTGAGCATTAACGAGATTACGGTTGCCACTAATCCTGTAGCGAATACCTTCCATAGTAAATCAACAAAGCTCAATACTTCATCGCGTTCAATCTTGAGCTTGTAATAATAGAAGAGGGTTATGATAAAGAGATTTAGAATAATACCGGGCAGCCAGGCTGGTATTTCGGCTTTAATATTACTGGCCGAACTTAAAACAATAGAAATATCCGTAAGCACAAGCGACAGCCAGGTGATGACACCTACCGTGAAAAGTAAACGTATGATGGCTTTGCTGCGCATGCTTGAGTTAAGACCAAAAAAAACCAATCAGAGATATGATTGGCTTTGCAATGATAGGAATAATACGGAAGATTATTCAACCACAAGTCGCTGTGTAAGTTGCAATGTTGGGCCTGCTTTTATTACAAACACTCCTGTTGCCAGAGGCTTCTCAAAGAAAAGCTCCTCGTCAACCACGCCTCCAGAACCAACTGTGATTAATTTTTCTAAAATTTTCTGTCCTAAAAAGTTATAGATCACAAGCGGTATTTCAGGGATACCCCTTAAACCAGTAATTTCAACCTTAACAGTTTTCTGATCTTTTAAAGGATTTGGATATATTTTCAACGAGGCTAAAGTTGATCCTTCATAGCTTACCGAAACCAACTTTGAATAGGTTGATGTTCCATCAAAATCAGTTTGCTTCAGGCGGTAATATGACAAACCTAAATATGGCGCCTTATCTACTGCAGAATATTCTTGTTCAATAGTACTATTTCCTTGACTTGATAATTTAGAAACCAGCTGAAAGCCCTGTTCAGGGTTTGACGATTTTTCTATAGTAAAGAAGTCATTATTTGTTTCTTGAGCTGTGGCCCAGTTTAAACTTACTTCGTCTTGTTCAACACGCGCGTTGAAGTAAAGTAATTTAATTGGAAGCGGACTCAAGATATTTGTTGAGCCTACAAAAAAAGTGTTCGTTAAGTTACCAAAACTGAGGGCTGATCTTTCTACGCGAGGATCCGAAGTCGAAACTGTACTTGTGGCAACATGTGTTGCAACTGTCGACCCTGAAAGAATGGACCGCACATGCGAAAGATTCGTAACTGTTCCAAGTCCCGTTCCGCCATATCGTATACCCCATGTCCCTGCTGACATTGTTGCAGTAGACACTGCCCATGAAGAATTGTTTCGTAACAAAACAGGTGTCACACCATCAAGAAATGCTACTGCAGTAGTAGTGGCTGAGCCTGTGTGAGTAACAGTAATGGTACCTGCTGTATTAGCAACTGAATTTACACTTACAAAGAAAGGTCTGAAATCTGCTGAAGTCCCCATTGGAAAAAGACCTCGAACGTTTGCTACGGCAATGGCTGTCGAGCTGGCAAATGTTCGTGTCATCGGACCTCCATATACCCAACCACTCCCTGAAGCAAGACTGTGCACAAGTGATCCCGCTGCGTTGGAAGTGAGGGTTAAAGTATTACCATTTAGATTTACATTACCCGAAGTCATGGTGAGTATTCCTGTTACTGAAAAACTACCCGCTGCTGTTAATTGAGGAGAAGCTGCAAAGGTGTTATTGAATGTTAAATTAGTATACGTTGAAGCTGGGGCCCGTATGGTTTGAGCGGTTCCTGCAGGCGCTGCTGGTGAGTTATAGTTTACCGTGTTCCCCGCATTGGATGCATTGAAGGTAGTGACTGTGAGGGAGGATCCGGCAAAGTTTAATGTGCTATTTGCACCTTGGGTCCAAGTGCCTGTTCCGCTTAGTGAAGCTCCATTTGAAGTTAAGGAAACGGTAGAGGTATTGTTATTTGTTACTACTACCCCCGTAACAACTACTAGGTTTGCAAAGGAAATCGCGCTGCCCCCGGTTATGGATTGAGCATTTGTATCAAATGTTGCTCCTCCACCAGTGAAGGTGCCCGCGTTGGCAATACCACCTCTGAAAACGACATTTGCAGTCGTTGTTACCGTTGTTGAATTAAAGATTGCTCCTAATACAACACTTACATTTCCGACAAAAGTATTGAGGCCTGTATCATTAGAATCGTTGAAGCTTCCTGCATTGACTGTTGAAGTACCGTTAACTGTTAGGTTAAATGTTAACGGATCCATAATAGCTGTTCCCGAAATGGAAAGATTGTTGACAGTGTGATTCGCAGAGCTCGACTTTGTACCACTTCCGGAGGCTGATAAATTATAGTAAGTACTTGCAGAAGAGGGATTCCTTATCGTTTGATTTCCAGCTGCGTTATAATTCACTGTGTTGACCGCAGTTGATGCATTAAATGTGGTAACCGTTAATGTACTACCTGCATAATTCAATGTAGAGGTATTGTTCTGCGTCCAAGTACCAGTACCTGACAATACAGCCGCTACAGTGTTAGACATTGTCACTGATGCTGCATTGTCGTTACTAACGACTATCCCGGTAACAACAACCAGATTCGCAAAAGAGACTGCGCTAGCACCTGCTATAGACTGAGCGTTTGTATTAAATGTTGCTCCACCAGCTGTAAAGGTTCCTCCATTATTTGTAATTCCTCCTCTGAAAATCAATTGTGTCTGCGTGATAACAGCAGTTGTGTTAAATGCTGAGGTTCCAGATTGACTGACCGCTCCTACAAAAGTCGCTATGCTGCTATTATCACTATCGGTATAGCCGCCATTGCTTAATGTCGTTGTTCCTGTAATTGTAAAGGCTGCCGAATTGGAATTTGTAACGGTAATGTTATTTATGGCAACATTGTTTGCAAACGACATGGAAGTGGTTCCAGTGATGGCTTGGTTGTTTGTATCAAACGTTGCGCCTCCAGCATTAAAAATGCCTGCATTGGCAATTCCTCCTCTGAAAGTCAAATTAGCAGTCGTTGTTATAGTAGTTGAAGTAAAAGTGCATGCGGCCGCAACAAGGCTTACATTTCCCACAAATATATTGGCACCTGTATCATTCGTATCATTGAAAGTCCCAAGCGTAATTGTTGAAGTACCGTTAACCCTAAAGTTAAATGCGCCTGGATCCAAGGTCGCATTTGCACTAGCTCCATTCATCGCGAGATTATTATTAACAATATGGTCTGCAGAACTTGACTTTATGTTCGTTCCCGCTATTGTTAAATTATAATACGTATTGCCAGTAGGGTTTCTCAATGTTGCATTTCCCGGTCTGTTATAATTCACAGTATTACCGGTATTTGATGCATTAAATGTGGTAATCGTCATGGTGCTACCCGCAAAAGTTAACAGCGAGTTTACATTTGTCCCTTGAGTCCATGTTCCTGTTCCTGCTAACACACCTGCACTTTGAGATAACATTGTTACCGAATTATTGTTGGTGAATGTTGATGGGGTGTTAATAGTTACTATTCCCGTGATCGTCATCGGCCCATTGTTTGTAAAGGAAGCTCCAACAGTCGAATTTAGAGACAGAACATCACCTATGGTAAACGTTCCACTTAAATTATTTACAATGGTCGCTGCTGCAGTCACTAAGAAATCATCAGCCGTTGAAATACTGCCTGTACCACTAAACGTCAACGTTGAAGCACCACTTACAACGATATCTCCAGCCGCTAGTGCATTGGCATTGCTACTGTTTACCGTTACCGGAATGACAGCCGCAACCGGGAAAATAATCTGAGAGCCATTATTTCCGTTTCGGTTTACCGAAGCCGTATTGGAGATTGTCAGTGAACCACCTCTTGACATATTAAGCGCAACAGCAGCTGTCCACTGGAGCGTGCTTGAATTTTGAACGGTTACGTTAACAGCGCTTGAAGCGGCAGTAATACTTACTACATCGCTATTACCAACTATAACGTTAGTGGTATTATCCGGTGCACAATCGCAGGAAACCCCTCCCAGCGCAACAGTAGACCACGTTCCGTTACCAGCCGTAACATCTCCCCAATTTCCCGTTTTTCTAGAGAACAGTGTTGTAATTTGAGTAACCTCTACATCATCGAAGCGCATCATGTTTGGATTGCCTGCTCCATCATCTCCAGCAGTATTCTCCTTTGCCCTTACAACCACCTGAACCGAGGTACCTGTCAGGACAATACTGGCCCCTGCACTAATAACATAATTTCCACCAATTGCAGAACCAAAAAGCACCTCTGGTCCGCCATTCAATTTATAATACGCGTTCACATAATCAGAAGGGCCAGCATTGTATGATACTAGGCTAATATCTATGGCAACTTGCTTACCCGCGGCAATTGTTATGACTCCTGTTGACCATACTCCTTCATTGGCGCCTGTTTGATCTACAGTGAATCTTTCCAATCCTCCATAAGTTCGCTTTTCAAAACTACCGGCTGCGGGTGCACCTGCACCTGTATTGATACTCCAGGCCCGTTGGCCAGCAGGCGCTGTTCCTGATGCTGTTCCTGTGGTTGCACCATCCGCTACACTGTTAAAATCCTCGAAGAACAATTGTTGACTTTTCCCAAGAAAGCAACACAATAGCAGGAAAGAAATTAGTATAATCCGTTTCATGTTACAACTGTCAAGTGTAGACTGTCGGCAAGTACGAAAGTTCTGATTGAGCGAACTTTATAAAGTTAATCAAAATCTTACTTCCTGCTATAATTCGGAGCTTCTCTTGTTATCGTTACATCATGAGGATGGCTTTCATTTACTCCAGCTGCGGTTATCTTTACAAACTTAGCCAGCTTCAATTTTTCGATGTTTTTGGCACCGCAATAACCCATACCGGCCCTCAGACCTCCCACGAGCTGATAAAGCACCTCCGAGACAGCTCCTTTAAATGCCACACGGCCAGAGATACCTTCTGGTACAAGTTTCTTAATATCGTCTTCAACATCTTGAAAGTACCGATCTT
>JBDTTT010000078.1:0-25279 GCA_039930485.1 Chryseolinea sp. | reverse complement strand
TTAACCCATTAAATCCATTCGTTCTTCAGCAAGCAGAAACCACTGCAGGCACTTCAGGGCAAGTCCAGTTCGAAGCTGTTGGTGCTCCGGGCAATATGGTAGCCAAAGGAAAAGCAGACAAACAATGTCTCATGGTGCGAGGAGCCGATTTTAGCCAACAGATTCCCAAAAAATTCGAAGCCAAGGTGAAGGGAAAAGGTAAAATTGATGTGTATGTAAATGATCTTAAAGGTATTCCTCTTGTTTCGCTTGTATGTGATGGGAAGGAATGGACTACGCTCTCAAAGAAAATAAAACGAACAATAGATAAAGGGGTGGTGAATATCTATTTAGTATTTGAGGGAGAAAATATTGTGTTTGATGAATGGAAATTTATTTATTAATCCGCTGCTGGTCTTGAAACAAACAGCGCTTATTATCCCCATGCTTTCTGTTACGATTAAAATATTAAATGAGCGTAAAGTGACCAATAGCCAGCGAGATGATAATACGCCTCTAAAATAGAATAGTGAACTACACATGCGAATTCCATATGACCACTCAAAAACAAATTATTAACAGATGAAAAACTATTTATCTCCTTTAAAAATTTTCTTTCTACATCTTATTTTGGTGTCTAGCCCGGTTTTAACAAACGCCCAGACGTATACATGGAAGAATGCACCCATTGGTGGTGGTGGATTTGTAACAGGGATCATTACACACCGAGGCTCCGGCGATAGGTATTGCCGCACCGATGTTGGCGGAGCTTATCGTTGGGATGCAGCAAACAATAAATGGATTCAGCTACTCGACTGGATCAACGAATCAGAAAATGGTTTTATTGGCGTGGACGCTTTGGCAATTGATCCGCAGAATGCCAATAATGTTTACATGCTTTGTGGAACGGACTATATTAACAATGGAAGAACAGCGATATTAAAATCCACTGACAAAGGAAATACTTTCACGTATACCGATGTCACTTCCAAATTTAAAACGCATGGAAATGGGAACGGACGAGGTAACGGAGAACGTCTTGCAGTAGATCCCAAAAACAGTAACATTTTATTCTGCGGAACCAGGGCCAACGGATTATGGAAGAGTACGGATGCTGGTGTTACGTGGAATCTTGCCTGGAATGGCGTGACCACCACTACCAACGGAAACGGAATATGTTTTGTCGTTTATGATCCTTTGAGCAGTGTGGTAAACGGGGTTACACAAACCATTTACATAGGCGTTTCCCGCACGGGCAACGCGAATATTTATAAAAGTACCGATGGGGGCGCGACCTTTACAGACGTTTCACCAACAACCAGTTTTATGCCGCATCGGGTTGCTTTGCAGGGAACTACCATGTATGCAACCTATGCGGATGGTGCAGGTCCGGCACTCGAGGGAGATGGAAAGTTATATAAACTAAACACCGCTACAGGAGCCTGGACGAATGTCACACCCGTTCATTCTAAGGATTATGCATACGGAGGAGTAAGTATAGATCCCACCAATGTTAACAGAGTAATCGTCTCTACCTGTGGCATGTATTGGAACAACCAGTTTGGGACTGGCTGGGGAGACTTTGTTTTCCTCTCTACGAATGGCGGATCGACCTGGACCCTTAAGAACGGTACCAACTCTACGTATGATAATAATGGCATGGGCTGGTCAGACGGTGGAGCGATAAACTGGATGGACTGTATCGAGTTCGACCAGGACAATCTTTCGAAAGTGCGGGTAATCGGTGGAGGTGGTGTATATACTTGTTCGGATATTACTGCCGCCAATCCTTCATGGAAATATGATGTGATAGGAATTGAAGAGACCGCATTCCTTGACGGGATAAGCATTCCAGGAGGTCCGTTTATTTCCGGTTTCGGAGACGTATCAGGCTTTGTGCATGAGCCACTGACTTCTTATCCGTCAAAAAAACTTTCTCCTCTAGGTGGTTATAATAACCATAGCATTGCTTACTCCGCTGCCAACCCAAGCAAAGTAGTAAGAATTGGTAACGGGGAAAACATGGTTTACTATTCCACCGATAAGGGTGCTTCATGGACAGGATGCGCCACTAATAAAGGTTCGGCAGGAAGGGGTGCAATCAGCGCGGACGGAGGCACTATACTGCATTGCCCATGGGGATCCACAACTACCTGGTACACCACCAATAACGGAGGAAGCTGGTCTAGCTGTTCGGGTGTATCCCTTGGAGATGCTGCTCCAACGGCTGACCAGGTAAATTCAAATTATTTCTACATATACCATCCATCGACTGGGCAGATGTTCAGAAGCTCCAATAAGGGAGTTAGTTTTTCTGTAGCAGGCACGCCCGGATCGTCAACCGTAAATCATCCCTGGGAACCTGTCTTGATCCGAACAGTGCCTGGTGTTGAAGGGCATGTGTGGGTACCTCTTGGCCACAATGGATTAAAATATTCTACAGACCACGGGACGACTTTTTTTAATCTTTCCGATGTAACATACTGTAAATCGATAGGGATAGGAAAGACGATGTCCGGAGCCGCTTATCCTACTATTTTCATCTGGGGAATGGTGACAGGTGTCAATGGTCTTTTCAGATCAACAGATCAGGGTGCCACATGGCTAAGGATGAATGATGATGCCCATGAGTTTGGGGGTGCGCCATTGCTTATCGGGGACATGAATGTTGCAGGAAGAGTATACATGAGTGCTGGCGGAGGAAGAGGTATAATTTACTGGGATGATCTTAGCCTGGTACAAGACCCCGATCCAGTAACAGGCATCTACGAGGAGCATCCACAAGCCTTTCAAATGTATCCCAATCCGACAGATGCGTCCATCACAATTTCTAACGCGGCTAATTTGCGTAGCGTCACTATTCGTGATGTGCGTGGTCGCACCTTGAGTAGTTCGCACAACCAGGGCGTGAGTGCAAAGGTGTCACTTGAAGCCCTGCCTGCAGGGATCTATCTAGTTGAAATGGTTGATCAACAAGGCACAACAACCATCACGCGGGTAGTTAAAAAGTGATTTAGTACGACCGGTTTCCCTCTCGTACCAGCGAAAGTTGATCGTAAATAAATTGTTAATTAGAACGCCCGTATCATTGATGTTATCCGGGATTAAAACGAAATAACAAAAGCATGAATAACAGCCTTCCGTCCTCTAATACTTTGAAAGTTTTTTTCTTCGCACTCGCCCTGATGGGTTTGATTGAACCCTTGGCAGCGCAGAAAAACAAGGCCCATAATCCAATCCTTTTCGCTGACGTTCCTGACATATCGATCGTGCGGGTTAACGACAATTACTACATGAGCAGCACTACGATGCACATGAATCCAGGTGTGCCAATTATGAAGTCAAAAGACCTGGTGAACTGGAAGACAATCGGGTATGCTTATGATACACTAGCAAATATGGATGAGCTCAACCTTACCAATGGTAAGAGCACATACGGACGGGGTACGTGGGCCAGTTGTATCCGCTATCATAAGGGAACGTATTATGTCAGTACATTTGCACAGACCACAAACCGTACTTACATCTTCACTACGCGTGATATTGAGAAGGGTCCATGGAAAGTTTCTTCCTTCCAACCTGCGTATCATGACCACAGCCTTTTCTTTGAAGAAGATGGTCGGGTATACCTTATCTATGGTGGCGGTCAACTGCGTTTAGTTGAATTAACACCCGATGCGTCTGCTGTGAAACCAGGGTCACAAGAGCAGGTGATCCTCGAAAATGCCAGCGCCCCGGCTGGTCCGAATATTGGTTTAAATGCAGAGGGGTCACAGTTGTTCAAGGTAAATGGAAAGTATTATCTCTTTAATATCGTGTGGCCGCAGGGTGGCATGCGAACGGTTCTGGTTCACCGGGCCGATAAAATCACGGGCCCGTGGGAGGGACGGGTTGCATTCCAAGATTTGGGCGTAGCGCAAGGGGGCTTGATCGATACACCCGATGGCGCTTGGTACGCGTATTTGTTTCGCGACTATGGTGCAGTAGGACGAATACCTTATTTGGTACCCGTTAAATGGGAAAACGGATGGCCTGTTCTGGGTGCAGACGGAAAAGTTCCGGAAACATTGGACCTGCCAGCCAACCAGAGTTTGATTCCGGGCGTTGTGGCCTCAGATGAGTTTACCCGGAAGAAAGGTGACCGTCCGTTGCCTCCGGTGTGGCAATGGAATCACAACCCGGACGACAAACATTGGACATTGAGCGCCCGCAAAGGTTACCTGCGTATTACAACTGGTAGGGTAGATACTGCATTTCAGCTCGTTCGGAATATGCTCACCCAACGTACCATCGGCCCGGAATGCAGTGGATATACAGCAATCGATGTGTCCCTAATGAAGGAGGGCGATTTTGCAGGGCTCACGCTTTTCCAAAGAAAGTTCGGACAAGTTGGTGTTAAATCCGAAAATGGCAAAAAGTCAATAGTGATGGTGAGTGCTCAATCCGAAAAACCGGTTGAGATGGCGCGAGTAGCGCTCTCTCAGAATGTAGTTTACCTCAAAGCCGAATGTAACTTCCGAGACCTTGCAGACACTGCTGAGTTCTTCTACAGTATGGATGGCAAGTCATGGACGAAGATTGGCTCACAATTAAAAATGGCATATACGTTTCCACATTTCATGGGATACCGCTTTGGGTTGTTCAACTATGCAACGAAAAGTGCAGGCGGAATGGTTGACTTTGATTTTTTTCATATTGAAGACCATATTTCCAAATAGATACAGACAGTTCAAGAATTTTACATTTGTCGCTGTTGACTTCCGAACCAACATTCAGGGGCGGAAAGCAAGTGGCCACAGATCAACTGAGTAACACACTTACTGGATATGGTCGCCCGTTTTTTCTTAAAGAGAAATAAGATCTAAAAAGCACACCGGTTTTTCACCTAAATATCTTCAACGATTGTACGTTTCCAGTTGGTGGTCAAAGAGTTTTAAAACCAAAAAGATAAGATTGATTGGTTTTTGGTTGTTCATCCCTTTGGCTATTATGATCAGGCGCATCATCTGGCTTTTTTTAAAAAGACTTCGATTCAAACCCCAAATGTTGGCATTCACCAAACTATTTCCGTAACTCAGAACTCCCGGTACGGGTTTGAAATGCAACCATTCTTTTGGTTACCTACATTTGCCATTTATATGACTGATTCAAGGCAGGGAAAGATGAGTTTTAAACAGGCGATGTATCTGGCGTTAACTGTGCTATGTATCTATTATCCCATTACAATTTATTTCAATATTCCGATGGGACATTGGAAGAATGTACAGTTTCTTGTGTTCCCTGCGATCGTGAATTTCATATTCTATGCTTTGCTTATTATAGCCATTGATCGCATTATTGATAGGTCCGAAAAATTGATAGGGCCGCGCATACTTGAACTGCGGATCGGAACAATTGTTTTGTCCATTGTTGTTGCTTTAGTAGCAGTACTATTATCACAACTTCTCTTTAAGCTCAGCGTCAAGATTGGGTCAATGCTGACTGAACCTATGAGTCAGGAGGAATTTCGCATTGGGAAGCCGCCTCAGTTTGCATGGTGGAATGCCTTGAGACGAACAAATAACGGGCTTACTATTGTCATTTCCATTTCCATTTTTTACCTGATTCTGAATCGCAAGTCGCATTTTAGAATGCGTCATATGGAAATCCAGGCGGAGCAACTTATGAAGGAGAATGCCATGGCACAATTTGAAGCCTTGAAAAATCAGGTCAGCCCGCACTTTCTTTTCAACAGCCTGAGCATCTTATCATCTCTCGTTCATGTTGATGCGAACCTTTCTGAAAAATTCATCGACCAACTTTCCAAAGCATACCGCTATATTTTAGAGCACAAAGACAACGACACAGTTTCTTTAAAAACAGAGTTGGACTTTCTTGCGTCCTATGCATTCCTGTTGAAGATCAGGTTTGAGAACAAGTTTGATGTGAAGATATCCATAACGGATCAGGAAGCTGAAAAATATTATATTGCTCCGTTGACCTTGCAACTTCTGATCGAGAATTGTGTTAAGCATAATCGAATGTCACAAAAGGAACCTTTGGTTATCACGATTTTGATTAAGGATGATTACCTGGTTGTTATGAATCCTGTTAGACCCAGAAGCGAGCTTGAACGAATCACATCAACAGGGATCGGTTTAACAAACATTAAAAATCGATATCAACTACTTACCAAAAGTCCTGTGCAAATTGGGAAGGATGAGGATTTGTTTACGGTAAAAATTCCGCTGCTATGAATGTCGTAGTAATCGAAGATGAGCGATTGACTGCTGAACGGCTGATTTCGCAAGTGAAAAAGTACGATGCTTCAATCCATGTGCTTGCTCAAATAGCTTCCGTAGCGGAAGCGATATCCTGGTTCAACACGAATCCGATTACTTCAGTTGATCTTATCTTCATGGACATTCACCTTGAAGATGGTGATAGTTTTCAAATTGTCAGCGAATTGAACTTAATGATTCCGATAATCTTTACAACGGCTTTCGATGACTACATGATAAAAGCCTTTAAGGTTAACAGCATAGACTACCTGCTTAAACCTATTAACAACGAAGAACTCGCTGCCGCGCTTAATAAATTCCAGTCTTTGCGATCCAACAATGAATTCCAATCGGGATCAATGCAATTCGATATTAAGGCATTGATGAAACAGTTAAGCCAACAAAGCAGTGTGCAGTTCAAGGACAGATTTATGGTAACCGTTGGCACGAAGATCAGATCGATCAAAACTGAAAGCATCGCCTATTTTTATCTGGAGGAAAAAACAGTTTTGTTGGTTACAAATGATGGAACAACGCTTCCGATTGACTACAGTCTTGATAAACTTATGCAGATCATCGATCCTAAACATTTCTTTCGGGTCAGCAGACAATTTATTGTATCGCTGACTTCTATTCAAATGGTACACACGATTTCGGCAGGAAAACTTAAGCTGGACTTGATTCCAAAAACAAAGCAAGAAGTTGCTGTAAGCGGAGATAGAGTTTCTGACTTCAAGGAATGGTTGGGAAAGGATTGAATCTTTGAGCCTTGAAAAACGTCATTCACATCAATCCATGCGTCATTCAGGAAAGTACGTGAGCAATAACTGACAGTTCACATTAAGTTGCGTTAAGATCAATAAACAAAAAAAAAGAACCTCTTAATCAACTGATCATGATCAGAAGCTATATCAAAACATCGGTGCGCAATGTAACGCGCAATAAACTGTTCTCGACAATCAACATCGTTGGTCTTGCCATAGGCATGTCGGTAGGTCTTTTGCTGATAGCTTTCGCGCACGACCTGTTGTCGTACGATAAGTTCCACCAGAAGGGAAATCGCATCTACCGCATTACCTCGAAGGCGAAGTTCAAACATGGATACAGCAGCAAGTTTGCTACAACTTCTGTAAAAATTAACAGGCTGATCAAAGACAAAGTGCCCGGTGTGGAAGAAATCACGATGGTGCAGACTGAATTCGCTGGCGATGCAAACATCCATGATAATGTTGTTCCGGTCAAGGGCTTTTATGCCGAACCTTCGGTGCTTCGGATCTTTACCTTACCCATGCTGAAAGGCGATGCGGCTACAGCCCTCATAGAACCTTACTCCATCGTATTGACGGAAACATCAGCGAAAAAACTTTTCGGTACAGCCAATGCTTTCGGTCAAACCATCCACTTCAATGAATTGAATTACCAGGTCACCGGCATTTTAAAAGATGTTCCCTTCTTTTCGCATCTGCAATTCGAATCACTTGTTTCGTTGAGCACAATTGAACAGCGAATTGCTAAAGATCATGACCTTCTGAGATGGGGAAATGTTTATCAGCGGAACTACGTGTATGTATTGCTCGGGGAAAATGCAAGTGCCTCTGGCATTCAGGTACAGCTCGATGCGATCTGTGCCGAAGAAAATAAAACAGACAAGGAAGCAGAGATACACCTCACGCTTCTTCCTTTGCATGACATCATGTTAGGTGAAGACCTCGAGAACTCTATCCGACCCGTAATGCCGAAAATTGTATTGTGGATCATCGGTGGATTAGCGATGGTAGTAATTCTGTCGGCTTGCTTCAACTACACCAACCTTTCGATTGCCCGATCGATGAGACGTTATAAGGAAGTTGGGTTACGTAAAGTGATCGGGGCGGGAAGGAGCCAGGTGCGTCAGCAGTTCCTTGCCGAGGCGGTGATCGTATCGCTTGCTGCTCTTCTTCTTTCCTTCGGAATGTTCCTGCTACTCCGTCCGCAATTTATAAGCATCGCTCCTGAGCTTCTGAAAATGGTAAAACTTGAAATCACCCTGCCGATGGTGTTGCTGTTTATTGCTTTCTCCATGGTAGTTGGTATCGTAGCCGGCTTCTTACCCGCATTATTCTTCGCGAAGGTGAACATCATGAATGCACTGAGAGATGTGTCTTCGGTAAAAGTATTCAAAGGTATTAGCTTCAGACGTGCATTAGTAGTTGTTCAATACACATTGACATTAATCTTCATTACCAGTACGGTCATCGCATATGTTCAGTATAAAAACATTCTCGCGTTCGATCTCGGTTTTAATACCGACAACATTCTTAATATCAGTCTGCAAAAAAATAAACCTGAGGAATTAATTAACAAGCTGAAGGCCATGCCCGAAGTGTCTGGAGTTTCGCAATCGCGGCTACTAACTAGTGTAGGCAACGTGTGGGGTGGTTTCCTGAAATATAAAAATCTGCGCGATTCCGCTATCGTGTTGACCAATATAGTTGATGAGAACTATATAATCCTGCACGGTTATAAGCTGATCGCGGGTCAGAATTTTATCACAAGACCAGTAACAAAAGAGGCTACCAGCGAAGTGATCGTGAACGAAAAAACGCTGAGGCAATTTGATATAGCCAATGGCGATCCGGAAAAAGCAATTGGCGAAGAGATTCTTTTGAATACTAAAAAGCTTACGATCGTGGGCGTGATGAAGGACTTTCACTATTTAAAGCTTGACGAGAAAATTCATCCGGTAGTGTTTACCTACCTCACACCGGATGCGTTCCTCACAGCCGATGGGAGAGATGGCCTGGTGAATGTACGTGTTAACACCAGCGACCCGATGGAAACCATGGCAAAGATTCAGGATGTGTGGAAGAGCGTTGACCCAGTTCATCCCTTCCAGGCTAAGTTTTATGACGACTCAATCGAGGAAGCATACAGCGAACTCTCTGCTATGATAAAAGTGATTGCATTCCTTTCCTTCATCGCGATCTCCATTGCTTCAATGGGATTGCTGGGCATGGTAGTGTTCACCACTGAAACCAGACTCAAGGAGATCAGCATCCGCAAGGTATTGGGTGCAAGCTCTCCTAACTTGGTACTCTTACTCAGTCGCAGTTTCGTGATTCTGCTTGCAACATCGGCATTGATCGCTCTTCCTATAACGTATCTCTTCTTCGAAAAAGTCGTGCTCACCAAATTCCCTTTCCACGAGGCCATTGGTATAGGGGAATTGTTCGGTGGGTTGCTGGCAGTTTTGATGATCGCGTTCATCATGATCGGATCGCAGACCATGAAGGCTGCGCAGAGTAACCCGGCCGAAATCCTGAAATCCGAATAGACAAAAGATGAAGTGAATAGGAGAATGATCAATGGTTATCAATGATTATTTATTTCATATACTTTTAAAACTGTGATCGCGGATTAGCCCATTGATGTTTGAACTGTGAATTTGTACAAGAACCCTAATACTGCTACTTCGTTAAGAAACACATCAGCCTAACAAATCTGACACTGATCATTTGATGAAAAAGAAAGAAACCGGAACTGAAAATCTTATGTACCTGGCAGAGCGGGCTGCGATTTTTTTTGGCCACTTGGATTCCAGTGAAATTGCAGACATTTTTCCCATGCAAAAAAAAGCGTGGGCAGATTTAGATCAACGGGTAGCTTCCGGAAGTAAAGCACGACTAAAGTCTTTAAACAACCTTATTGACAATATCCTGATTGGCAGAAATTCTTTAGGTATGGAAGACAGGTTGGAGATACTCCGCGTGTTTGACGAAAAACTCGGTGAGGGTGAGAACGCGTTGATCCATAAAAAGATCGATCTGTATAATAAGATCATCAAGAAGGGAATCATCGATTCTAATCTTATGATCAATGATGCTATTGAAATTCAGAATAGCGAGATTCTTGGACTGAGTTCCGAGCAGAAAGCAAAGTTGAAAGAGATCATCATCTTGTCTATGAAGAAAAGATAGCCAGACGTTCTTTATTTTTTACACTAAAGGGAGAGATCCCAGTTTGCACGGATGAACTCAGCTATTCTTGTACTTTGTAATATCCAAAGCAACGCCCATGTAATTACCATTCAGCAGCATGGAATTTGCCCAATTGAACCAGACTTTTTTTCCGTCCTTGGTTAAAAGACTACTCTCCATTGATTCAATTTCCTTGGGAATTATATTCGGATAGTTTAAAATATAGTCGCGACTGATCCATCCCTCGTGGAGATTTGAGCTCCACCATCCGTCTTTCATTAGTTCATCTGGTGTATACCCAAGAAGCTTTTTCACGGAAGGACTGACAAATACAATTTGACCCGATTTGTTCGCCACGATAGAAAGAACATTTAGCTTTTCGAGATTGGAATAGGAATTTTTTACATCTAAAATAAGCTTTAGCCTAACCGTCATCACAATGCCGAACACACCCATTGCAACCAATATATTTAAGAGGCCGATCAGGTTTCCACGTTCCACTCCCAAACTTAAATAGGTACCCACACATGCCAATAAAGTGATAACACTTTGTACCCCGTAGTAGAACAGACTGTTGATGATTACGGAACTAGCACCATACACGAGTAGCAGGATAATAACTGCGTTTGGATCAAACTGGTTAATTGCGACAAAGGCGATTACATAAAAAAGAGTAGACAGATACAGTAAAAGAGAAAAGTAAGGAACGATGATACGTCTCTTAAATTTGACCAAGGTAGAAGCAAACAGTAAAATTCCGAGGCCAATAATCGTCCAGCGTATCTGGTCAAAATCATGTAGTTCCGGGAGGAAACGGTCATATAATAACTTGGTGACGGCTGATGTGACGGTAAACAAGGCAATAACCAACCGAAAGGAGCTGATCGATTGTCGCAACAAAACTTTCTTGACGAAGGGCGTGCTAGGTTCCTGGTTCATAGGTTTAGATTAAGAACAACATCTTATAAGGTTACTAAGAGTTTTGGCAACTAAAAAATCAAAGTATTGATAATTATTACTTCGGTTAATTCAAGCTGTCTGGTGAGTTAATAAAACAGAAATTGATCAAAATGCAAACTGAGTCTTAGGTCTTGGTCTACTTCCTGATACAAAGCATACCCTCTTTTGATCGTTGGGTGTAACTGATTCGAGTAAACAAAAAGGCAACAAGTAAAACCTGGAAATGGCTAAGCATCTCTAAAGAAACGTTCCTAGCAACCAATTGATGCAAACGTGTGCAAAAATCCTCGTTGGTAATTTTTGGAAGTTACCCTCTCTCGCAACTTATATAATTGCAGAAGAAACGCGTAAAAATTATGAATACAACTTATTGAGTCAAAACCAAAAGTGAGTTGAGAAGGTCATAAACCAAGAAAGAAAATATCGCATCGATCTTATCCTGTAAAAATTGTCTGTTGGTAAAGTCAAAGTAAAAAACAAAAAAAACAAAAAAATGAAAAAAAAATCACTCCTCTTGTCCATAGGCTTTGCCTGCTCTGTTGGTTGCTTTTCCTGTAATGATGATGACGGGAATAATAACCAGGGTCTTATTGCGACTGATGCGCAAATTGTGAACCTCGGAAGCGAGTATTCTTTTACCGAAGGACCGGCTGTCGATAAGAATGGTAATGTATTCTTTACCGATCAGCCCAATGACATTATTTATAAATGGGATGCTGCCAGCGGTGTTATAACACCTTTTCTCGAAGAGACTGGCCGTTCAAACGGGATGGCCTTTGACAAGGAAGGAAACCTCATTGCCTGTGCTGATATGTATGGAGAAATATGGAAGATAGCCCCCAACGGTAGCCATGAGATTTTGGTTGATAATTACAACGGTAAGCTATTGAACGGACCGAACGATGTATGGATTAATCCTGTAACTGGCGGCATGTATATCACCGATCCTATGTTTCCAAGAGGCTATTGGGATGAAGCCGATCCGCGTAAAACAAATAACCCGAATTGGCCACCTGTATATTCCGAGCAAGCGGAAGAAGGGAAAGGCGGCCATGTTTACTTCCTGGCTCCGGGAGCCACGGAATTAGTACGGGTAACAACACAGACCGAATGGGATTCTGACTCCTGGCCAAACGGAGTTGTTGGTACTCCAGATGGGAAAAAATTGTACGTGAATAAGTGGGAAGGCGATAACATGGGAGGTACCTGGGTATTTGATATCAACAGTGACGGCACGCTGTCTAACATGAAGAAGTTTATCGACATGGGAGGAGATGGTATGTCAATGGATGAGCGAGGAAATATTTATATAAGCAACGGTTTAGGCGTGGTTGTCTTTGATCCGGCTGGAGAAGAACTTGTGAGAATATTTACCGGAGGCGGGGCAACTAATAATGTTTTTGCGGGCAGCGATGAAAAGACTTTGTTCATCACCGGACCAGTTGACAAAGTAAATTCGTTGAAGATGAATGTAAAAGGTGTAGAGAAATTCTGAACGGTGATTGAAAGAATAAAGAAAGAAGAATAAAAAATTATGAAGCATCTTACATTCGTGTTTGTTCTATTAATGACCTTACCTGACTTCATGTGTTTAGCGCAAGTACAGCAGGTAGCCATCAAAGAGGATTTTAAAGCCTCGACCTTGAATCAACCTGGTCAAGAGTACCCGCAGGTCAATTCGCAAGGCTACGCCAGGTTCAAGATCATTGCTCCAGCGGCAGATAGTATTCGTGTCAGCCTTGGGCTCGGAGGAAGAGGAGGCACGAAACTTACAAAAGCAGCAGACGGTTTCTGGATAGGAACTACTGAAGGACCATTGGATGAAGGCTTCCATTACTACAATGTTAAAATTGATGGCGGTAAATTCAACGATCCTGGCGCGATGAACTTTTATGGTTCCGTACGGTGGGAGAGTGGTATCGAAATACCAGCGCATGATCAGGACTTCTACTCATTGAAAGATGTACCACATGGCAGTGTTCACCAGATCCTTTTTCCTTCGAAGAGCACCAATACTTCGCGCAGGGCGTTTGTCTACACCCCCGCGGGTTACGACAAAAATCAATCAACTCGATATCCGGTTCTATACCTTCAACACGGCTGGGGCGAAGATGAAACTGCATGGACAAATCAAGGGCATGCTAATCTGATCATGGACAATATGATTGCCAGTGCCAGGATCAAACCCTTTATTATAGTGATGACCTATGGAATGACCAATGACATTAAGTTCGGTGGTTTAAAAAATTTCGATATAACCGCGTTTCAGACTGTTCTGGTTGACGAGTTGATTCCTTATTTAGATACCAATTTCCGCACGATTGCCGATCAGCAGCATCGCGCCATGGCTGGTCTGTCGATGGGTGGCATGGAAACGCGTATGATTACAATGAATAAGCCTGAAATATTTTCGCACTATGCGCTACTCAGTGGTGGCGTCTACAAACCGGAAGACATTAAGGATAAGTCGAAGGTAAAGCTGATTTTTTTGAGTTGCGGTAGTAAAGAAAAACCGGATGGTGTTAAGAATGCTACTGCAGCGCTTAAGGAAGCTGGCTTCAATGCCATCAGTTATATTTCCGAAGGTACAGCACATGAGTTTCAGACGTGGAGACGTAGCCTCTATGAACTTGCTCCCCTTCTGTTTAAGCCATAGACAGGGAGGAGACTGTTTTGATGAGATTATTGCTATGGCGAAGAGCAAGCCAATCTTTTTCCGGTTGGCTTGTTTACTTTTCGTAAGGTCACCGATTCCCATCGCTGATCAGTTGCTTCGGTTTTGTACCTTGTAATCGATGAAGGAGAAAAAGCCGATTACGGAATTTAAATTCAAGGCAGATCTTACTTTGGAGCTAGAGATTATCTCCATTAAGGATTTGTATTCAAAAAATAAAAAACTATTAACGTTAGCTCATCGCGCAGATTTTTATCACATCATTTGGATAGAAAAGGGAAGCCCGACTCACCTCGTTGACTTTAATCCGGTAAGCGTTCCTAAGAATTCAATTTTGTTCATTAACAGGTCTCAAGTGCATTTATTTGACTCGTCAGAAAAGTATGATGGCAAGTTAATCCTTTTTACCAACCGATTCTTTTGCAAAAATAAAGAGGATGTAGATTTTCTTAGTAGCACAATTCTTTTTAATGATCTCCTTGAAAGAACACCGTTAAGGCTGGATGGCATTAAGAGTAGCCTTATTTCTTTGCTGGAGCTAATGGAAAAAGAGGTCGGTAATACATCGCATCCGATTCAACGAGATATTCTTCAAAACTACCTTCATAATTTCTTGCTGCTGTGTGATAAAGAAAAAAGAAAGCAAGGCTTTAAAGAAATCCCTAAAGGAGCAGATCGTGACTATACAATATTGTTCACTTCGCTGGTGAATGAACATTTTACTAAAGTAAGATCAGTACACAAGTATGCAGAGATGATGCATGTACCCGAGAAAAGACTGAGTCGTGCAACCGCTCACTTGTTGGGAAAATCTCCAAAGGAGATCATAAGCGAACGCGTGTTGCTTGAGACCAAGAGACTTCTTGTGCATACTAATAAAAGCATTAAGGAAATCGGATTTGATTTGGGATTTAATGAGCCCACCAACTTTATCAAATACTTTCGCCAGCAAACCAGTCAAACGCCATCTGATTTTCGCGAGACACATCTCACATAGTGTCCAAAAAGTATCATCCGAAGACCGTTTCTTACCTTTTCCCAGGCCGCATAGACCCGCATCTTTGCATCGTTAAAAAACACAACGATGACAACATTCAAAACTTTAGTGCTCGGTATGACAGCGCTTGCAACGGCAGCAGCATGCTCAGGCAGCAAAACAACTGATTCTGCCGAAGAAAATGATTCAACAACAAACAAAACAACAACGACTATGGCAAAAAGTAATAAAGAAAAAATTGTCGAATTGCTTAAAGCAATAGAGACGGGAGCGACTGAATCAATCGCCTACATCAACCCCAACAAGTACACGCAACATAACCTGGGTGCTGCTGATGGTCTTGCCGGTTTTGGAGAACTTCTAAAGGCATTGCCGCCAAATTCAGCGAAAGTGAGTACCTAAGAGCGTTTGAGGATGGTAATTACGTTTTCACGCATACCGAATATAACTTCTTCGGTCCAATGATAGGCTTCGATATTTTTAGATTTGAAGATGGTCTGATCGTAGAACATTGGGATAATCTTCAGGAAACACCGAAACAGCCAAACCCTAGCGGACACACAATGATTGATGGTTCGACCGTGTCAACAGATGCTGCAAAAACTGAAGAGAATAAGAAACTTGTTCAGCAATTTGTAGATGATATTCTGGTGAATGGTAAAATGGACAAGCTCGCAGGTTATTTTAATGGCGATAATTACACCCAACACAATCCCCAAATTCCTGATCAGCTTTCGGGCCTTGGCAAAACTTTAAGTGAACTGGCTAAGCAAGGAATCACGTTGAAGTATGACAAGATTCACAAAGTCTTAGGAGAAGGTAACTTCGTGCTTGTGGTGAGTGAAGGTCACTTTGGAAAAAGCTATAACGCGTTCTACGATTTATTCCGGGTAGAAAACGGTAAGATCGCTGAGCATTGGGATGTGATCGAACCAATACAGGCTAAAGAAAACTGGAAAAACAATAACGGTAAATTCGGATTCTAAAATACAGGTAAGTTAAAATTCAACTTTGGGAACAGTTTATCACTGTTCCCATTTTATATTTCAAAAGATGGAGGTCAGAGAATATTCAAACGCAATAAGGATTCATGAACCATTCAGCCGGCCTGCTGAGACCACGCACCAGAATGAACTTTTGATTACGCTTCTCAATTATTTTATCGAAGAAAGTAATCAACGACATACATACCAAAGGATATTGGTTCCCAAAAAAAGCTACTGCGTGCAATGCTTAATGTTCGTCAGGCGAAAGATGTTCCTGATAGTATATTAGCTAATCTTAATTCTTACCTCTGGTGTGACAGGCTCGAAGCCCAGATTGTTGACTGCAATGAAATGCCCGTAATTATGTCTCACGCAGATTCGAACATTTCGATTTGGCGGGGAGATATTACCTGTTTGAATGCCGATGCCGTTGTCAATGCTGCAAACAAAGAGTTGCAGGGATGTTTCATACCGTTGCATATGTGTATTGACAATGCAATTCATTCTGCGGCAGGTATTCAGGTAAGAAGTGACTGTGCTCAGATCATTGCTCTTCAGAAAGGGACTGAAAGACGGGGGATGCAAAAATTACTCGCGCTTATAATTTACCTTCCCGTTATATACTTCATACCGTTGGCCCCATTGTTCATGGAGGATTGCAAAGTCATCACAAGGAATTGTTGGCAAATACTTACACTTCATGCCTTGATGTAGCAAATGAAATCCCTGATATCCATAGCGTAGCTTTTTGTTGCATATCAACGGGTGTATTTGGCTTCCCGGGAGATGAAGCTGCTGACATTGCCATTGAAAGTGTCTTTGCCTGGCTCCAACAAAACAATCATCATTTTAGACAAATTATTTTCAACGTATTTACAGAACATGATCATGAGCGATACACAAGAAGGCTTGAAAAAAGACGTAGAAACGTTTAGAAATCTAATTGAACAAGCAGACCGAATTTTGATTGGTGCGGGTGCCGGACTTTCTGCCGCGAGTGGATTGCAGTATATGGACCAAAAAACATTCATGAAATACTTTCCGGGTTACAATGAAAGATATGGTCTTCGCTTTATTTACGAGGCAGCGTTTTATCCTTTCAAAACACAGGAAGAGTTTTTTGCTTATTGGGGAAAACATATCTCTACTATAAGGTACAATTATCCTGTTGGTGAGGCATATTCTAAATTATTTGACCTTGTAAAAAGCAAATCAGTTTTTGTGATCACCACTAATGTGGATGGTCAATTTGAGAAAGCCGGTTTTTCTAAGGATAAAATCTTTTCACCTCAAGGCGACTATGCTTACTTTCAATGTACCAAACCATGCTCAGAAGAGATCTATCACAATAAGAAATGGATAAATGATTTTCTTGAGGACGTAAAGATAACTCCATTCGCTATTAAGAGTGAACACGTTCCGAGATGTCCGCGCTGTGGAGGCAATCTTGAGCCAAATATTCGTAAGGCTGGCAACTTTGTTGAGCAACCCTGGATCGAGAAGACAGAATTCTACAGGTCATTCATTGAAGAAGGAACAGCAAGTAGTCTTCTACTTCTCGAAATCGGAGTCGGATTTAACACACCTTCAATAATTCGTTTTCCTTTTGAAAATCTGGCCGCACGATATAAGAGCGTTACTCACATTAGAATTAATGCTCATGATACTGAAGTTGTGACACCAAAAGGAAACCGAAGTTATCTCTATAAGACTGATATTAATTATTTGCTTGGAGTGAATCAGTATGATCTTTAATAGGTACTGAACATGAACTTTTACATTGACTATTATTGTCTTTAAGAATGGATACTTCCTCGAAATTCTCAATTTTAATTGCACCTCAGCTCCTAAGTGAGTTGATATGCTGATACAACGCAAACAACTTCCAAAACCGCTGCGTAAACTTGAAATCGAATCGCTCACGCTTGAAATCATTTAATATTAGATCGATGTTTTCATCTTTCACTTCATACTGACCAATCATAATCTCCCGCTCGGAAGTAAAAAGGCCAGTCTTGTGTTGGCATAGATGAATATTCTGCTGTGTCACTTCTTCAAATATCAACACATCATTCATTTGATATTGAGGTTGCGATTCGTGGTGAGGAATATTCGGATTAAAGCTCAATGCGAGCATCGTATGATTGTTGACTTCAGGCAAGATTAGCTTGGGAAAACTGTCCAGGTCTGTAAATGATAATTCCCCATAATAGCATTTCAGATAAATAGCATCATTGATGAAGGGCACTTGCTTGAGCTGTCGATTGATGCTATGTTTTTCATCCTCAATTAACTTATCACCCTTGTATTTCAGGATCTCATGGATAGAGATGTTTTGCGTAATAAACTGATTGAGAGGGATGTTGAAATAATTAGCAATTTGTATAACCGTGTCAATTTTTGGATCGGCCCGGTTTTCCTCGTAGGAAGAGATATTCCCTCGGGTCAACTCAAACAAATCAGCAAATGCCTGCTGGCTAAGCCCTTTGGTCGTTCTTACCTTCTTAATATTAGCGCCAATCTTTGTCATAGGTCAAATATAGTGTAATTATTATTTGCAACAATGCTAATATTTTTTGCAACCTAAAAAATATTTGCTACGTTTGTTAAGACAGCAACACGCTCACCCGAATGAACACTATTGAGACTATTGAAGATTTCGCACTCAGACTTGATTGCAAAATTCTGTACAAGAATGAGCAAAGCGGCATTCTGAAGATCGATAACCAGGCCGATGGTATCCATAATTTGATCCTGGGCGTAGCACCTCCCATCCTTATTATGGAGCAGTTGCTCTTCTCGTTCAGGGAAGACAATATGGACATGTTTAAAAAAATGCTGCAAAAAAACAGAGACACTATTCACGGTGCCTTTGTCATCAGTGAAGAAGGCAACCGGGTATTGTTCCGGTACACCATGCAGCTGCAGAACCTGGACTTCAATGAGTTTGAGAGCGCCCTGAACTCCCTTGGATTATTGCTTAGCGAGTTTTCAAAACAGATTATTGATTTCTCGAAATTATAAAACAGACGAAACGATTTTTCTCAACCGTAAAAATTATCAGTCATGAATATTTTCACAAGAATTTTTAGAATCGGGCAGGCTGAGATCCATGCCGCGGTCGATAAAATGGAAGACCCGGTTAAAATGACCGAGCAAGGTCTTCGCGAACTGCGCATTGATCTTACCGAAGCAACGGAGTCCTACGCAAAAGTAAAAGCACTCGCTATCCGCACTGAGAATGAGCAAATTCAATGTGAGGACCAGTCGAGAAGCTATGCTGAAAAAGCTATTTTGATTATGCAAAAAGCGCAGACTGGCCAGGTGGACCTGGTCAAAGCCGAAGCGCTTGCACGCGAGGCGTTGTCGCTCCGCAGAAAATATTATACGGAATCCGAGCAGCTCGGGCAGCAGGTAGTCGCGTTGCAGCAATCTTCCCTGGAGATGCAGCGCAACACCGAGATACTCAAGGACAACCTTGACAAATGGGAAAAAGAATTGCGTACGTTGAGGGCCAGGGTGAAAGTGAGCAGCGCCACGGTGCATGTAAATAAACAAATGGCGCAACTCGACAACAATGGTACGATCGCCATGCTGCAGCGCATGAAAACAAAAGTGGAAGACCAGGAGGCATTGTCGAAAGCCTATGGAGAGATAGCCCGTGATAAACACAGCCTTAAAGATGAACTGGACAGCCTGCTAAAAGATGATTCATTTTCGATTGAAAAAGATCTTCAGGCTATCAAAGAAAAATTAGGTATCTAGCAAAGCCATTAATTCAGTAGACCTATGTCAAGCGTAATAGACCTGCTTTTCCATCCGTTGAGCAATGCAATTATGACCATCCTTACGGGTGTGACCGCCATTTATTGGATTACTACTTTTTTCGTGGGTGATCTGTTTGGTGATGCTGGTATCGACACCGACCTTGAGGTAAACGGAGCGGACAGCGATACCGATCTGGATGGTGGTGACGACAGTGGGGTAGAAAAATCATTTTTTCAGAAAGCGCTGGAATTTGTGAACATCGGAAAAATGCCATTCATGGTGGTGTATTCGGTTTTCAAATTCGTTGCCTGGATAATAACCCTGACCTCATCGGTGTTCCTGGGGTTAACTGCTTGGGGCTGGAAATCTGTATTTATTCTTATCCCTGCCTTTTTAGTTGCCTTTGTGATCACGCGGTATGCAACGCGACCATTGATCAAAATATATAACGCCATGGGCTACAACGGTGAAGAACCTCAGGAACTAATGGGACGTATTGCCCGGATGAGGAGTACGATTTCAGGCAATATGATTGGCGCTGCCGAATTAAAAATACAGAGTGATATTATCCGCATTAACGTACAAAGTAAGACTGGCGAATCTCTTGGCTATGATAGCGAGGTGATGATTAAAGGAGAATCGGCCGATAAGAAGTTTTACCTGGTGGTGCCGGAGATCAATCTTTCCAACATCGTTTGAATTTAAAATAATCCTCAACCTATCTTCATAATCACTAAACTTAAAACTTCCTACTACTATGGGCTTACTTAGCGGCATCGGTTTATTACTGATCGGTGGAATTGTCTTCTTTCTTTTTATTATCCTGTTTGCCTTCGCGAACTTTTACAAAAAGATTCCGCACGGCAAGGCCATAGTGCGTACAGGTGTTGGCGGAGGTAAAGTCGCCTTCAACGCGGGTATGTATGTTATTCCCATTCTCCACAGAATGGAGATCATGGATATCTCAGTGAAAAAATTACAGATCGACCGTCTCGAAAATGATGGTCTTATTTGTAAGGACAATATTCGTGCTGATATCAAGGTGGCATTCTTCGTTCGCGTGAATAAGAGTGTTGACGATGTGTTGAACGTAGCCCAGATCATCGGCACAGAGCGCGCCAGTGATGTAGACACATTACGGAATCTTTTCGAAGCAAAATTCTCGGAAGCTTTAAAAACGGTTGGTAAGAAATTCGATTTTATTGAACTCTATGAAGCAAGGCGTGAGTTCAGAACCGAAATTTTGAATATCATAGGCACTGACCTGAACGGCTATATCCTTGACGATTGCGCTATTGATTATTTGGAGCAGACCGAAATGAAGTTCTTAAGCGCAGGAAATATCCTCGACTCGCAGGGTATCAAGAAAATCACGGAGCTTACAGCAGAACAAAATGTAAAAGCCAATCTGATCAGACGAGAGGAAGAGAAGGTTATCAAGAAGCAGAATGTGGAAGCGCGTGAAGCCATTCTGGAATTGGAGCGTCAGATGACCGAGAAAGAAGAGAAGCAATTCAGAGAGATTGAAAATATACGTTCCCGCGAGCGTGCCGAAATACAAAAGGTTAAAGAAGAAGAAAGATTACGCGGAGAAACCGTGCGCATTAAAACGGATGAGTCCCTCGCGATACAGGAAGAAAATAAACAGCGTCAGGTCATCATCGCTGAAAAGAATAAGCAGCGCACCAACGCTGTAGAAACAGAACGTGTAGAAAAAGACCGCATGTTGGAAGCTACCGAGCGCGAGAAGATCGTAACCATGGCGCAAATTGAAAAGGAGAAAACTTTAGAAGTTGAGCGTAAGAATATTCAGGACGTTATCCGCGATCGTGTTCGTCTTGAAAAGGGCGTGGTGGAAGAGCAGCAGGGAATAAAAGACCTGGAAGCTTTTCGTGAGGTAGAGCGTAATAAAACAGTAAGTCTTACGCTGGCGAGCCAGCAGGCTGAAGAAAAACTGATTCATACAGTGAAGGCTGCAGAGGGAGATAGGAGGGCAGCTGAAGAAAAAGCGAAGCAAGTGATCATTGATGCAGATGCTAGTAAGGAAGCAGCGGTAAAACAAGCTGAAGCACGTAAGATACTTGCCGAAGCTCAGGCACGTGAAGAAGCTACGTTGGGTCTTTCTGAAGCTGAGGTCTTGATGGCCAAAGCAGATGCAGCAGAGCGACAAGGGATTGTTGATGCCTCAGTAGTTGAGAGAATGGGTGAAGCGAGACGCAAAGAAGGTTTATCGCAGGCTGAAGTAACGAAAGAAAAGGCGTTTGCGGAAGCTGCAGGCATCCAGCAGAAGGCGGAAGCCATGAAGAAGCTCGATACGGTTGGAAAAGATCACGAGGAATTCAAGTTGTTGCTCGCCAAGGAAAAGGAAATCGAGCTTGCGCGTATCAATATTCAGAAGCATATCGCAGATGCGCAGGCAGCGATATTGGGAGAGGCGCTGAAATCTGCGAAGATCGATATCGTGGGTGGTGAAACCATGTTCTTCCAGAACATCGTCAACCAGGTTTCGAATGCAAAAGGCTTCGATCGTTTGATTAATGAAAGTGAAAACGCAACGCAGCTCAAAACGGCATTGCTGGGGGATGGTGAAAAGGGAGGAGACTTGTTGGAGCGTATCCGCGAGTTCGCTGACAAGTATAATATAACAACGAACGATATTAAGAATCTCACCATCTCAAGCCTGTTACTGAAAATGCAGAAACAGAGCACAGACGATGATCGTCCGTTGCTAATGAACCTGGCTAACCTTGCTTCCAGTTTCGGTTTAGGTAATAAAAAATTATAACACATCATTGCCCACGGCCCCGGTAGATCGGGAACACCCGGAAGAATCGTGAATGCAGTTCGCGGTACTTCCGGCATCGTGATAGCAATACGGTACAGGAGTGCATGAAAGTTCATCAGCGTTTATCTTTTTCGAATGGCAGGTACTGAAAACACAACGACAACAATACTGGACTCCGGAACTTATGATGTCATCCGGAAGCGGCTAGAAGAACAACGATTGGATTTGTTGGATAGACTGGCAAAGCTGAATAACGCCCGAAAGGAGATATTCAATTCAACCGGTTTTCAACTGGCCGGCAACCAGCGCATCACGACTATCAACAGTGGAGTCGCGCGCGGTATTCTCGCCCTTGGCGATCTCACCATCTTTGGCTATAACGTTCATTTTGGTTTGCGAGAAAACATTAAGCTCAGCGATGTTTTCAGTATCTATAAATTTAACGGTGACCACTTCAACCCGGAACCACTCACCTTAATTGAAGACGAAAATTTTACAACGGACTTCAGCAATCTTTACAAATACTACCGGGATTCAATCTTTGCAAAGTTCTTCAAGACAGAGAACTATTTATACATGATCTTTCAAACCGGTAAAAGTCTGGACGACCGAAAGGCTTTTAAATGGTTGATCCGAGATCAGCAGTTGGTATACGTTGATGACCGAAGTATTCATGAAGTTAAAAAGGCGCCACAACACGAGTTCGAATGGATTAGAACGGACCTCAATGACCGCAGACTTGGTTTACATCCTCATGTGTCGGTACTGGACAAAGTATTTATCGAAGCCGTACATGGCGACATTACGTTTAAGATTGAGAACAATACCGATATCGGAAAAGGAATTTATTCTGAGCCTGTATTAAATAAAGATCAGCAGCTCGATGATGCCGAGTATCATTATGCTGATCTCGGAAATCTGATACCCGTCAAGATAAAGCCGTATGGTGAAGAGTTTCGTGCTTATATCTTCAATGTTCGCACCAAGCAGGTTCTTCCGGTTACTAGTTTACTGGATGCAGGTGTTCTTCTGCCCGACAATCAGGGAATCGTTTTTCCGAGCGGCTATTATCTGCAAAGCGGAGAATACAAACTATTCGAACTGAATATTGCAGAACTGGAATTCAACAACAGCATTGCTTCTCCGAATGGTGAAGACTTTTTGTATGTATTCTATCAGAAGCTGACGAATACCTATGTGCTGATGTCATACAATATGATCGCTCAGCAAGTTGAGATACCCATCATCTGTAATGGTTTTACAATATTCGGTGATGGAGTACTCGTCTATTTCAAATCTGAAAATGAAGCGATACGACATCACCAGGTACAGATCTGGCAAACGCCATACACCGCTGCGCTCCAGGAAAATACAGCAATGAGTAATAATGTGCTGTATAAGATTGGCAACAAGGACATCGTAAGCGCGATGAGCGAAAGCCAGGAAGTGATACAGCTCTTACAGAAAGAAGACAGCTACGAAGATCTTTACGAAGACATTCATAAGCGCGCCAATGATATTGTCGATTCTTATTTCTGGTTAAAGGATGAAGGCACCTTCGGTCTCGCCACTCCGTTAACGCAAATCAAAAATATTGCAAACACGGCCATTGATGAGTTTGCGAAAGTGCAGGCGCAACGCCAGCACGCAAAAGATAACCTGGCCGCTGTGAAGAAGCGTGTCGATCAGCTGGTGATCGATGTAAAAGGTGCAGCCATCACCTCACTCGATCAACTTGTTCATTTGCTTGCATTAACGAGGAGCATGCAGGGCGCTGCTATCGATCTTCAAAACGTGCGTTACATTGATGCGAACGCTGTCAATGCATTAAAGGAGACACTTGCGCACTACAACAGTTCGCTTTCGCAGGACACGGTTCAGTTTTTACTAAAGGACGAAGCGCTCGCTCCCTATGAAACCAAGGTTGCGGATCTTAAGAAGTCCGCGACCAGTGTTACCAAGGTGATTGATTCGCTACCTGTAGAGCAAACGATAAAAGAAATTTCCACCGGGCTGGAAATGCTTATCGATATTCTGAACAGTCTGAAAATTGACGACACGACACAGACCACACGTATTGTCGGGAAGATCTCGCTGATCTTTGCATCACTGAATGAAGTGAAAGCAGAACTGGTACGCATCACATCGGCCCTGAAATCTCAGGAGTCGACAGGTCAGTTTTATGCACAGCTTACGTTGCTTGACCAGAGTATAGTGAACTTCCTTGATCTTTCCACATCACCGGAAAAGTGTGAGGAATATTTCACCAAAGTGAGCATCCAGGTTGAGGAACTCGAAAGCAAGTTTGCCGACTTTGATGAGTTCGTAGTCAAGATAGCCGACAAGCGTGATGAGGTCATCAAAGCGTTCAATGGTAAAAAAGAAATGCTGGTGTCGCAACTGAACAAGCGCACAACAGCGTTGGAGCAGATTGGTTTGCGGGTGCTGAAAAACATTGAAAACAAGGCACAGTCGTTTAACAATAAAGAGAACATCTACGCCTTTTTCTCTACCGACCTGATGGTCGACAAGGTGCGTAATCTCAAGGATGAATTAAAAGATCTTGGCGATGTAGCAAAAGCCGAAAACATCGAGAACCTCCTGAAGGTTGCACAGGAGACTGCGTTGCGAAATCTAAAAGACAAGACTGATCTTTTTGTTGAAGGTCAGAATATAATTGCACTGGGCACGTACAAGTTCTCGGTCAATAAACAGGTGCTGGATCTGACGATCATTCGTAAAAATGAGAGCCTATATTATCATCTCCTCGGAACCAGTTTTTATAAGCAAGTGACCGATGAAGCTTTGTATCAGCATCGGGCCATCTGGGAGCAGGAACTGATCTCTGAAAATACGGAGATTTATCGTTCTGAATACCTCGCATATCAAACGTATCTCGAAAGCCTTCAGCACA
>JBDTTT010000077.1:0-25383 GCA_039930485.1 Chryseolinea sp. | reverse complement strand
TTTACCTTCTCCTGGAGAAAATTGCGCGACATTCAATCCTGCAACACCCAATCGAATTGTTCGGTCAATATCAGCAATGGATACACCAAGTAAACCCGCTTTCTCTTTATTGATTTTTACATGAAGATCAGTCTTTTGATTGGCCAATGGATTGTTTACATAGATTGTCCCTTGTGTTTGTTTGACAATCTGTTCAACCTGCATGGATA
Organism: Chryseolinea sp.; assembly: GCA_039930485.1. Lineage (GTDB taxonomy): Bacteria > Bacteroidota > Bacteroidia > Cytophagales > Cyclobacteriaceae > Chryseolinea. The sequence continues at coordinate 25,174 of JBDTTT010000077.1, read as the reverse complement.
CTTTTCGCAAGGTATCAAGGTTCTCACCAAAAATACGGATGGCAACGGGCGCTTCAAGTGGCGGACCTTGTTCAAAATCTTTTACTTCAATCTTGGCATTCGGATAGGAAAAGAACTTATCGCGAAGCTTGTCAATCAGTTTCGTTTTCTCTTCCGGACTTTGATCATTAAGCTGAACAAAGAATTGTGCGAAGTTACTTGACTCATTTCTTTGGATAACATTGTAGTAAATACGAGGATTACCTTTACCAACATTAGTAGACAAATATTTTATCTCCTTCTCTTTTTTCAATTCTTGCTCAACATAGCGCGATACCTTATCGGTCTCATAAATACTCGTTCCATTGGGCATTTCAATATTGATCAGGAATTGAGGTTTCTCAGACTTAGGAAACAAACTGAACCCAACAACCGGAAACAACATTAAGCTTCCAATGAATAAAAGTCCGGTGATGGAAAGTGTAATGACTGGTCGTTGCAATGCTACGTGTAGAAGTTTGCTGTACGTTCCGCTAATACCTTTCTTCAAGGCACGCATGAAAATATTTCCTTCCGGAGAAGTATGTTGTTTTAAAATACGACTCGCTAAAAAAGGAACAATCGTAAGCGAAACAAAAAGTGAAGCAAGCACCGTAAAGATTACCGCCATTGGAAGACTGCGGATAAAATCTCCTGCCGCCTCGGGTAAAAATACTAATGGAAGAAAAGCAAGAATCAATGTAACTGTACATCCTACGACAGCCAAACCAATTTGACTTGTTGCCTGAATAGCTGCATCTTTCTTCGATCTACCTGCCCGAAGATAGCGTTCTATGTTTTCGATTACTACAATTGAATCATCTACCAATATTCCAAGCGCGACAATCAATCCAACAATACTCAATTGGTTAATTGTAAATCCTGTCATATCCAAAAGAAACAATCCTGTAAAGATGGAAAGTGGAATAGAGATCATTACTACAATCGCTGCACGTGATCCAAGTGGAAGAAGTGTGATCGATACCAAGAGAATCGCGATAAGAAAATCTTTTGAAAAGCGACTCAATCGAATAGCTACACTCGCAGACTGATCAAAGTTTTTAACCAACTTGATGTGAGGTGGTAATTCGCTCTGGAATTTTTCAATTACAGGATTGGCTTTATCCGCTACATCAAAAATATTTTGTCCATCTTTTTGGCTCGCATTCAACAATACCGAACGAAACCCATTTAATCGGGTAAGGTGAGATTCATCCTGATAGTTCATTTCTACCTCTGCTATATCCTTCAGGTAAACAATCTTACCATTGGCCGAGTAGACGATTGTATTTTTAATTTCTTCTAAGTCTTTATAGTCACCGCTGGTTTTAATGTTGAACCTTCGCGTATTCATCTGAATACTTCCGCCCGGTATGTTTACATTTTCACTTTGCAAAGCACCCAATACATAGTTAACCGGTATATGTTGTTGAGCCATTTTCTCAATATTCAACGACACACGAACTTGTTGATCAGGATAACCAAAGGTTTGAATTTTCTTCAGGCCTTTAACTTTTTCCAATTCGTCTTCTAATTTTTCCACATATTCTTCTAATTGAGCATACGAAGCGGTTTCAGAAATAAGTGCGAGTTGAAAAATATTTACGTCCGTTGAAGAGAAGCGCAATACTTTGATATCAAAAATATCCTGAGGTAATTCAGCGCGTAATGCATTTACCTCGCGAACAATCTCCTGATATTTTTCATCCAGATCAGACTCATGTTTGTAATCGATACGCACGACTGCCAATCCATCACTAACATCAGAAATTAATTTTTTAATGTCGTCCAATTCACTGAATCGTTTTTCGGCTTTGTCAACCACTAACTGTTCCATATCAGCCGGGCTTGTTCCCGGGTAAATAAAAACAATGGAATATGATGGTTGCTCTATTTCGGGATCTTCACCGCGCGGCATATTAAATAAAGAGTTCAATCCCAACGCCAGCAACAACACAAAGATGATGAGGGTGAACTGATAATTCTTAACAGAAAATTCTGCGATCTTCATAACTGTATTTAGTTAACGTGAAACAGTTACTGCAGAAAACTCAGTGAGAAATGCAGATCCTTCGTTGATCACCTCAAGAACTTTATCAAGACCTTTGCTAATCACAGCTTCACCGCGTTCTAGGTATGCAATCGTCACGGGAACTTTTGAAACCGATTTCTGATCCTGGTTCACTACAAATACATATGCTTGCTTACCATCTCCTTCAATCAGCGCCTCAATAGGAATACTTTTAAACGATTGACTTTCACCAGGAATAATTTCAACACGCGCAAATAATCCGGAAGCTAGTCGCTTACCTTGTGGATTGATTTTTATTTCGGCCTGATACAAACCGTTTACGGGATCAGCACCTTCGTTGATTACATTCACAGTTGCTTCAAAAGCAATTCCAGGATACGCATCTGTTGTTACCTGTGCTTTATCACCTTTCTTCACACGAACCCAATCCACATCGGGTAAACCAATTTTTACAATCCAATCATTTTTCCCGGAAGAATTCACCATCAGAACAGGTGTTCCTCCCGAAACTAATTCTCCTTCATTCACAAACTTCTTGATTACTTTTCCACTGGATGAAGCTTGAATTGTGGCGTATCGTTTATTAAAGGATGCAATGCGATATGATTCGTCTGCTACATTAAATGCAGTCTCCGCATTTTGAACTTGCTCAAGTGTAGCGGCAGAATCTGCATACAAACGTTGCGCGCGACCAAGATCACGCTTTGTTTTCTCTACATTATTTTTTGATTGTGAAACTTGTGCGTCAATCTCAGTAAGATCTAATGTAGCCAACACTTGTCCGGCTGAAACACTTTGTCCTTCGGTAACATAGATTCGCGAAATAATTCCACTGGTCTTAAATGAAAGTCGGGATTCAATCTCCGTGCTGATGAGACCTGAACTAACAATTGGTAAAGTGTAGTCGCCTGTTTTTACAGGAGCAAGTTTTACTGCGATGGTTGATTCGTCAACAATTACTTCAGGCGATTCTTTCTTCTCCTGCTTGCTGCACATCCATAAGGTAGCGCCTAAAGTGATTGGGATGATAAGGGCTAGTAATTTCTTTTTCATAGAGGATATTATTTTGAGAGGGTAGGGTTTATTTTTTGATCAATGCTATCCACCAATTCCTGAACTGTAGAGTTCGATTGAATAGACTGTATTTCAACATGATATTTTTCTTCAACGAAGTAGAGTAATGCATTCAATTCGAAAGCAGAAAGACCTACATCGGTAGTTAATAATTGTCTGGATTCAATTTTTCTTGCAGGAACCAAAAGATCTCTGCGCAAAATATTTTTCACGGTTGATAATGTATTTCTCATAATGGATTGGATTATAAGTTGGCAATGGTTTTTTGTAAGGCTGCCTCGCTTCGAAGCATTTCATACGCTCCGATGGTTTCGGCCAATTGTGCAGTGGTGAATTTGTTTTGTGCGTCTAAAAATTCAATAAGTAAAGCCTGTCCTTCTGTGTATTTAGTGCGAATAATGGCAAATGATTTTTCAGCATTCTTAATTCCGCTTTGCGCTGCACGATAGGATTGTTCTGTTGCTTCGAGATCGTAATAGCTTTGAATTACCTGCAACTCGATTTGTTTTTTAAGTTGAGCCATCCGGTTTTCAGTTACCTGATAATCCAGTCGCGCTTGTTGCATTTTCGTTTTCTTTTCCCCGCCCTTAAACAAATCCCAGCTCATGCTGAATTGAACCAGCCAATATTTTTGTGGACTATCGAACTTGTATTTGAATCCCTGATACCCAAGATCTCCAACAAAATTGATCTTCGGTAAAAAAGCATTTCCTCTTGATAAACCAATTACTTGTTCATTGGCCTGCAAAGCTCCTTGCAGCTGTTTAATCTCCTGTCGTTGATTGAGAGCCGTTTCAGTTAGAGATGACAATTCATCTTGTGCCGTAAGAGTCGTGCGAATAACAGAGTCTCGTTCAATATCTGCTGATAAATCACGATTGAGCAAAAAATTAAAATAAGATTGTGCTACCTGATTATTTTTCTTTGCCTGGGCAGATTGAAATTCTACTTTATCGAGTTCGTATGAAGCATTCAGTACAACATCTCTTGTTGCTTTATCGTTGGCAACTAATTTCTGATTAAGCTTTAATAACTCCGTAAGCAATTCACGAGTCTTATCATAAATGATAATCGATTCTTCCGTTTGCAGATATTGATAATAGGCAGAAATGATGTTGAACTTCAATTCGTTTTCATACGCTCGTCTCTGCGCTTCCTGAACAGAGATTAATTCCTTCTGCGCTTTGTAGTTAAAATAGATTTCAGGATTGAAGAGTGGTTGAACCAACCTCAATTTTGTATCGTGAAAATTGTTAGGTAAGAACTGAGTGTTGACGTTTTGGATCTGCGGAAAATTATCCGTGCCGGTTAAGCTATTCAACGTGGCATAAACCGGATTCATCAAATCGCCAACAGGTATGCTGATCTTACGACCGCCTTCAGCAAAAGAGTAAGAAGCGTTTGCTGAAACCTGAGGAAAGAAAAGCGCGCGCGCCAATTCCAAATTCTGAACGGACCGTTCATAGTTTAACTGCTCTTGCTGCAGTTGCAGATTGCTTTTTAGTCCTAGCTGAATATAATTATCCAAAACAGGACTTTGTGCTGCTACTGTTAAGCACAACACACTGAAGAAAATGAGGGGGAGGTAGATTTTTGTTTCCATTGTTAAAATACTAAACAGTGTTCAGTTATACGGCAAATTTTTTTATTGGTTCTTCAGCAATTGAATAAAAATTTTGAAAGACTTCTCAATCATACCTTCGCGCTCTTCTTCGGTGTAGTGTTTCATACGATCTCGTAAAGTCAGCGAGCACATACCATGCATGTAACTCCAGATCGTAAAGGCCAATACCTTAATGTTTTGTTTTTTAAATTGTCCTTCCTTGATACACTCAGCGATAATACTTTCTAGTCCACCCAGTGCGCGTTCTCCTTCAATCCATCCCTCAGAAGTTTCTTCACATTGCATCGGAGCTTCCGCTATAAACATGATGGTGTAATAATTCGGATGAGCTAAAGTGAATTCTATATACTTCTCTCCCATAGCAACAAGACGCTTGAAGGGATCTTTTATTGCAAAGACGGGGGCGAGGAATTCATTGAACTTCTTGAACGCTTCTCCATGAAGCGCGTGAAAGATTTCGTTTTTGTCTTTGAAGTAGAGATATATTGTTGCAGGACTATATTCAATCGCTTCAGCGATGTTGCGTATACTCACTTCGTCAAAGCCCTTAGACAAAAAAAGTTGATGGGCTGAATTTAAAATCAGCTCCTTCATGTCTACCCTATCCCGCTCTTTTCTTTCTTTTACTCCCATAATTGTATTGTACGGCAAAAGTACTAAACAGTGTTCAGTTTAAGATTGATGTTTATTAAAAATTTTATAATAAGCTGATAACCAGATAAATAAAAATCAATTTTGTAGGCTTATAACTAGGTATTCTAATCATTATTCTTCACCAAATCAGTCACGGAAGTCCATGAAGTCTTGAGGATGGGTTTCGGTGTAAAGGTAAATTCCTTCTTCTTCTTAAATACTTCCGCAGCTCGTTCCTTACTATCGGGATGTGTACTAATCCACACCAGCTCGTCTGGAATATCACCCTTCCCCATCGAAAGTCTGAAAAGAAAATTTCCAAAGGGTTCTGTGTCAACTTCAGCGTTTGCAAGAGCATCTACAGCAAAAGAATCGGCCTCACGTTCCTGACTTCTATCAAATGCGGTTGAAGATAGTGTACGTCCGGCTTCCTTTAGCACTTCAAGATTCTCACTTCCTCCTGCCAATACGAACAACATTGAAATACCAATTTCCTTCGCCAACTTTTTCATCACATGATCCTTCTCCATGTGACCAATCTCGTGCGCCATTACACCTGCCACTTCTTCTGCACTTTTAGCATTTTCAATAAGACCGGTATAGATTACCATGTTGCGATCAGGTAAAGCAAATGCATTTACTTCACTGTTGTAGATAATGTGAATCTTAATGGAATCAAATGGAATGTTGTTCGAGGTACATATCCGATAACCGATGGAATCAATATAGGTTTTTATTTTCCTTTGATTGAATTCAGAATGCCGATCTTCCAGTGTTTTCAAAATCAACTCGCTCAACTTGCGCTCACTTGCTTTACTGAATTTCTTAAGATCATCTTCTGAAACAAAATCAATCCTGCTTAGGGCAAACCATACGGCAATAAATATGAGCGCAATTGCTGAAAATTCAAGAAATAGTTTTGCTTTCATCTCAGGGCTTGCAGATTAAATTAGTCAACGTTCCAAAGAACCAAAATTCAACATGCTTTCCTTTTCGGGTTTGAATGGCTGCAAAGATGGTTGCGATAAATTCAATTATGTTGAAGAGTAAAATCGTAATGATGTAGGCTATGTAATTATTGTCAACTGAATTTCTTCCCAGAATTATAGAAATTGTCCATGAAAATCCGAAACTGTTTACCAACACTACGAGTGTCTGGGAGAGCAATGCCTGTGTACAGTGCCAACGCACGAAGAACGTTCCTCCACGATTGCCCAAATAAAAAATTCCGGTAGCAATCAAATTAAAAATCGGAAGTGGCAGCCCTACCATAATAGCAACCAACGACATCAAATAACTTTGAGAAGCCTTCTCACTTTCATTATCGAAAGGGACGTAAGCAAATTCAATTTCTCCTGCCATGTTATAATCCTTTTTCGATGTTCCAATACCAATTCAATATCAATAAGGTAATTAAAGGGATATACACCTTCTTCTTTTGCAACACCAGCTCTGTCTTTTTATAATAATCAGCCATGCTTTGCGCGCCTCGAGTCACATCATACATAATCCACAAGGGCACTATCACCAACATTATTGCCGCTAGTAATCCCAATGGATTAATAAGAAGTCCCACTTCGAAGTGTCCACTATAAAATTGAATAATCGATCTGGTAATGCCGCACGAGGGGCACGGCATTCCAGTCAGATTTTTAAACAAACAAAAATGAAATCCATCTTGATGTTCGGAAGAATGTGATAGTTGAAATCCAATCCACGAATATCCCACCAACAAAATAGCAGACATCATCCAGTATATTTTCCGATTTGAGTTCACAGAATCAAAATCACATCAATGTTAAAATTTTCTGAAAATTCAATTCTTTGGTTCGTCCCATAATCAGGAACCAGTCAACGATAGCCCAGATACCAAGTCCGCCACACGTTAACAATTTACCAATACCCAGGCCTGTATCGCCAATCATAAAACGATCGATACCAAATGTTCCGGCCAAAAGGGAAACAATCAGAATTGTTGTTGGGTCTTTTAAATTAAGCGATTGGAGATAGATAAATTTCGAATCGTCAAGACCCGATATCTTATCTTTTACCATCATGATTTGGTGGCCTTCAAAGAACTTGGCGTTGGTCATTAAAAACATGTCTACTTTTTGAGCTTCCATAGGTAATTAGGTTTGGTTTTTAGTGTATCCCAGAAAGGTATTTATATCCGTTGTAAACTCATAATAAAAATAGAGCTAGGAGTGATTTTTTTAATTATTTGTATTCTTTCACAATCTCTTTACGCTCTTCAGTCAATACCTGTTTGTTTTTATCCTTTCTTTGCTTTGGATTACATTATGGCAGATTTAGAAAATTTTAAAAAGAAAGCTGCTGACAAGAGCATTGAGAATAAAAAATTTCTTCTCGGCTTAAAGAAGAAAGATCCACGTAAAGTAGATGATGCCTTTCATCAAACACACGAAGAAGTTTTTGAAGAAACCGATTGTCTCACGTGCGCCAATTGCTGCAAAACCACAAGCCCCATTTTCTACCCTACTGATATCGAGCGCGTGGCAAAGGCTTTGCGCATGAAGCCGGGTGATTTCATTTCTAAATATCTTCGGGTGGATGAAGATCAGGATTATGTACTGACTTCGGCACCTTGTCCTCTTTTAGATTCAGATAATTACTGCATGGTTTATGAAGATCGTCCGAAAGCGTGTCGTGAATATCCTCATACCAATCGGAAGAAGATGGTGCAGATCATGGAACTTACACATAAGAATACACTCGTCTGCCCGGCTGTTTTAGAAATAGTGGAGCGATTAAAGAAAATAAGTTAAATGCATGGCCGGAATTTTTGAATAACTTTAAGAATTGAATACAACCTCTATGAAAAAAATATTCCTTTCGCTTTGTCTTTTGATCTTCGCTTTAGGTGCTCAAGCCCAACTCAGACTTCCCGCCATCTTTGATGATCACATGGTGCTTCAGCAGCAATCACCGGTGCCGATTTGGGGATGGGCACATTCAACACAAGAAATTACAATCAAAGTAAGTTGGGACACCACTACTATAAAAACGAAATCAGATAATGCAGCATTCTGGGCCTCCACACTTTATACTCCTGCAGCAGGTGGTCCTCATACCATCACAATCAGAGCTGGTGGTGAGGTGCGAACTCTAACGGATGTTATGACAGGTGAAGTTTGGTTGTGCTCCGGTCAATCCAATATGGAGTGGGGTATGAATGCTTCAGCCGATGGTAAAGAAGTAATCAATCAAGTGAATGATCCCAACATTCGTCTATTTCATATTCCTAAATCTGCTGCATCCGATTTGCAAGTTCGGGGCGAAGGCGACTGGAGAGTGTGTGATAAAGAAAGTGTAAGATACTTTAGCGCTGTTGCCTACTTCTTCGGAAAAAAATTAAACCAAAATCTGAATGTTCCCATCGGACTCATCAACGCAAGTTGGGGCGGAACGCCAGCCGAAACCTGGATGCCACAAGAAATTGTGAATTCCAATCCGATACTGGCGAAGTCCGCTGAAAAACAAGTGGATGACAAGCCATGGTGCCCATCAAGGTCAGGTGTCGTTTTTAATTCGATGATCTATCCGATCGTACCATTTCGACTTGCCGGTGCGTTGTGGTATCAGGGAGAAGCCAACACAGCAGCGCCTTCTACTTATAAATTACTAATGGAGAATTTGATTCTCGAATGGCGGAAACAATTTCTATCAGACTTCCCTTTTTATTATGTTCAGATTGCTCCGTACAGCGGCTATGGCGAAATAGAAAAGGGAACACTCATACGCGAACAGGAAGTGAAGATGCTGGAAATACCGAAGACCGGTATGGTGGTTATCTCTGATCTTGTTGATGATGTAAAAGATATTCATCCAAAATACAAAAAGCCGGTTGGGGAACGATTGGCAAATGTCGCTTTAGCAAATAATTATGGAAGGAAAGAAATTGTGTATCAAAGTCCGTTATACAAATCAATGAAGATTGAAAAAGGTAAGATCAGAATTTCATTTGATCATGCGCCTTCCGGATTAATATCGAAAGATGGTGACCCAACGGAGTTCATTATTGCTGGCGATGACAAGAAATTCTATCCTGCAAAAGCAAAAATCGAAGGAAGTAACGTAGTTGTCTCAGCTAAAGAAGTAAAAAATCCTGTAGCTGTTCGGTTTGCCTGGAAGAATGGTTCTATTCCAAACTTATTTAGCAAAGAAGGTTTGCCTGTTTCATGTTTCCGCACGGATGATTGGCCAATCATGGTGCCCTAAAAAATAAGTGCCAACGATTTAAATTCGTTGGCACTTAATATGATCTGCTTTTCTAAGCGTGATTAAGCTACTTGCGCAGCAAGTTTTTGATTCAATACCGATTTTGGCACAGCACCTACTTGCTTATCTACTACTTGTCCACCTTTGAAAACCAATAAAGTTGGGATTGAACGCACACCAAAACGTGCAGCGGCCTGTGGATTCTCATCAACGTTTAATTTTCCAATTACGGCTTTGCCGTCATAATCACCAGCAAGTTCCTCAACCACCGGACCGATCATTTTACAAGGTCCGCACCATTCAGCCCAAAAATCAACCAAAACTGGTTTGTCTGAATTGATGATCTCATCGAAATTTGCATCAGTAATTTCAATTGCTTTTCCCATTATCGTATAGTTTAATATTAATGTCTGCCTAAAAAACCCAAAGGTAAAGTGATTAGTTCAATTAATTTAAAGGTTAATGGTTAATAGTTATCCCTTAATAGTCTTAACTGGTTTAATGTTGCTAACCACACCCAAACTCACCTACTATTAACATTTAACTATTAACTAATAACTTAAAAGACCACCTCAACCTCAACTTCACCCGATTTCTTCATTTTCACAACCATATCGTTTATCGGATTGACACGGAATCTTCTGGAAAGGAGCTCCAAGTTGATATTCTCGCCTTCATCACGAATCTTTAAGAAGAGCGGTGTATTGCCTGCATATTCCTGGCAAACATCTTCGATTTTTCCGATCAGGTCCTGCGTAATTTCAGAGGCATTCAACCGAAGTTTAACACCTTTGCTACGCTTCACTCCTATTTCATTGAGCAAATCAATATTCCTGATCTTGAACTCGACATTTTGTTGACCCCATGAATTTTTAACAACGGCACCTTCCAGGAAAAGAAACCAGCCAATGTTCATGAACGTCTTGAGCTTAAGGTAGTCCTCGCTAAACAAAACAAAGGATGTATTTCCGCTGTAATCTTCCAGCGTGAATTTACCGAATGGCTTACCTGTTTTGGTGGTGCGATGCTCAACACCCGTAACGATGCCTCCAAGTTTAAGCTCACGTCCCAACAAAGGTTCAATTTCATTAAGCTGTGTACATACTGCCGTACAGAACGAATCCATTTCAAATTTGAAATTGTCCAACGGGTGGCCCGATATGTAAATACCAACTACTTCTTTCTCCAGATTTAATTTTTCGATTTCAGTGAAGGGTTCTACAAAATCAATTTTTGGTTTCGGCATCACCACATTTGATGTTCCTCCAAAAAGACTGGCCTGAGCGCTTTGTTCTTCCTGTTGAGTTTTCGCTGCAAACTTCATTGCTTTTTCAAGCAAGCTGAGTTCACCGTCTTTTGCAAATACATATTGCCTGCGATGTATGCCTGTGAAACAATCAAACGCTCCTGATAATGCCAGACATTCAAATGTCTTTTTATTTACTGAACGCTGACTAAGACGTTTCGCAAATTCAAAAATATCTTCATAAGCACCTTTCGCATCGCGCTCATTTATAATAGCCTCCACAGCAGCATCTCCTGCTCCTTTTATTGCGCCAAGTCCGAAACGAATTTGTCCTTCTTTATTTACTTCAAAGTAAACTCCTGATTCGTTTACGTGTGGACCAAGAACTTTAATACCTAAGCTTCTGCACTCTTCAATAAAGTAGGTAATACTCTCCAAATTACTTTGGGAATGTGTGAGAACCGCGGCCATGTATTCAGCCGGGTAATTTGCTTTTAGGTAAGCCGTTTGATACGCTACTAACGAATAACAAGTTGAGTGTGATTTATTAAAAGCATATTGAGCGAAAGCTTCCCAATCAACCCAGATCTTTTCGCAAATTTCTTTTGCGTGATTATTTTTCTTGCAGCCCTCAATGAATTTGTCTTTCATTTTATCGAGCACCGACTTTTGCTTTTTACCCATCGCCTTTCGCAAAATATCAGCATCACCTTTGCTAAAGCCCGCTAGCTTTTGCGATAGAAGCATTACCTGCTCTTGATAAACTGTAATTCCGTAGGTCTCCGCGAGATTATCTTCCATCTCCGCCAAATCATATTTGATCGGCTCGCGACCATGCTTACGATTGATGAAGGCAGGAATGTATTCCATCGGACCTGGACGATACAATGCGTTCATGGCAATCAGATCTTCAAACTTATCAGGCTTAAGTTGACGCAAATATTTTTGCATCCCAACACTTTCAAACTGAAACGTACCCGTTGTTTCACCGCGCTGAAAAAGTTGATAGGTCTTTACATCGTCTAATGGAATCTCATCGATATTGATATCAATACCTTTACTCTTCTTGATATTCTTCAATGCGGTATTAATAATTGACAACGTAGTCAATCCAAGAAAGTCCATCTTCAACATACCAGCACTCTCTACAACACTGTTGTCGAATTGAGTCACCAGCATATCAGAATCTTTCGCAGTAGATACTGGAACGAACTTCGTTAAATCATCGGGTGTGATAATAACACCACACGCGTGTGTGCCTGTATTGCGAACTGATCCTTCAAGAATAATTGCTTGCTTCAATACATCTGCACGCAGATCGCTTCCTTTTTTTAGATCGTTGAGTTCCTTTACTTCTTCAAATGCTTTTGCCAATGTAGTCCCTGGCTTTTCAGGAACCATCTTTGCCATTATGTTTGAGTCAGATAATGGAAGTTCCATCACACGCGCGCAATCTTTGATGGATGATTTCGCAGCCATGGTGCCATAGGTAATAATTTGCGCTACCTGATTCTTACCATATTTATCTATTACATATCGTAATACCTTATCACGCCCTTCGTCATCGAAGTCAATATCAATATCGGGAAGGGAAACGCGATCAGGGTTTAGGAAACGCTCAAAGAGTAGATCATATTTAATCGGATCAACATTCGTGATTCCGTTACAATACGCAACAACGGATCCTGCAGCAGAACCACGGCCTGGCCCAACGGACACGCCCATTTCACGAGCTTTCGAAGTGAAATCCTGTACGATGAGAAAATATCCAGGATAACCAGTTTTCTGAATGGTCTCCAATTCAAAATCGATCCGATCTTTTATTTCAGTGGGCAGATCCGGATAACGTTTCATCGCACCTACATAAGTAAGGTGACGGAGGTAATCATCTTCAGTTTTAAACTCTGCCGGAATATCAAATTTAGGAAGCAATACATTTCGTTCGAGCGTATAGCTTTCAATCTTGTTTAGAATTTCGCTTAGCGTATTAATTGCTTCTGGCAAATCACGGAAGATGGATTTCATTTCATCCTGCGACTTGAAGTAAAATTCGGTGTTGGCTAATCCGTAACGGTGCCCTCTTCCGTAGCCTATTGGTGTTGATTTGAACTCACCTTCTTTAATACAGAGTAAAACATCATGAGCATTTGACTCTTCCTTGTTGAGGTAGTAAACTTCATTCGCTGCGAAATATTTTACATTATACTTTTCAGCAAAGCGAAGCAACACTTTGTTAACGTGATCTTCTTCAGCAATGCTATGGCGGTTGAGTTCAATGTAAAAGTCATCTCCAAAAAGTTTATGATACCATTGAAAAACTTCTTCAGCCTGCTTCTCTCCAACATGTAGAATCAAATACGGTATCTCACTGGACAACGCTCCTGTTGTAGCAATCAGATCAGTTTTATATTCTTCAATGAGCGCCTTGTCAATTCTTGGATGAATACCATAGTTACCTTCAATAAATCCAAGCGAACTCAATTTTGCCAGATTTTGATAGCCATTTTTATTCTTAGCAATCAACACTTGGTTAAAACGCTTGTCAGGATTGTCTTTGGTGAATTTTAATTTCTTTCGTTCTTCTGCAACATAAAATTCACAACCCAGAATCGGTTTAATTTCATGGTTCAATGCTTCGCGTACAAATTTGAATGCACCATACATATTGCCAAGATCCGTCAACGCAACGGCAGGCATGCTCATCGATTTTGCTTTACTCACTAACGACTTTACATCAGCTGTTGCTTGCAACACAGAATATTGCGAATGCACATGCAAGTGAACAAAGGGTTTATCAGATAAAACAATTTTATCTTCTGTAAGCGAATAGTCGGTCTCTTCCTTTTTCTCACGCTTCGCGAAGTTAGCTGCGTCAAGGTTAGGCTCTTCGTATTGAATTTCTTCAACCGGTGTTGAATCAAAAGGCTTAACCACTTTTTTATTGAGCAATCCAAAATAACATCGTGCTGTCGCAGCAACATCATAGGAAGCATCATGAGCATCACCAAAGTCTTTTCCGAAAAGTTTCTGATGAAGCTCTGTCAGTTTTGGAAATTTGAACTTACCTCCAAAGCCACCCGGCAACTGACAAAATTCAGTTGATGAATTACATGTATCGAGTCGTTCGAGTTTCATGAACAGATCGGTCTCAAACTCTGCTCTGATTAACTCTGCCCCTATAATATTGATATCAAACTCAATATTATGTCCTACTAAAAGTGATGTTCTGTTTAAGTCATCAACAAAATGACTCAAGGCTTCTTTTAAATCAATACCCTCGTCCAGCGCGCGCTTGGTAGAAATGCCATGAACTTGCTCTGCTTTGAAGGGAATGTCGAAACCATCTGGTCGGATAATAAAATTTTGGTTCGCAATTAGCTTGCCGTGCGAATCGTGAAGTTGCCATGCCAGCTGAACCAGCCGAGGCCAGTTTTCCAGGTCGGTAATGGGCGCAGTCTTATTCCTTGGAAGACCCGTGGTTTCCGTGTCAAAAATCAGATACATCAGCGTGTTAAATAGTGGTTGATGTTGTAAAGATAATCTGAATAAAAATCTTTCAGAGTTTAAAATCAGGTCAAAATCTAAGTATTTTGTATCCCAAAAATGGAATACAGTTCTAAAATGAGTCTTAAATCTGCCATTTTATATTCAAGTTAAATACCTAATGGGCTGACCTCCATACACTTTCTTTTTGGGCCCGAATGTTGGCTATACCTGTCAAAAGAAATATTAGACTTTTATGAAACGCTTGGTTGAATTTGCTGGTAATTTTTTTCGCAGAGAATGGTTCTTGCTGGTAACGCTTACCGCGATTGCTGTAATCATTCTTCTTTTCGAATTGCTCTGATGAAAGTCACACTCTAAAAGACGTTTCCTGGTTATACATTATTCTCATTCACTCTCTCCGGACATAGAAAATCAGGAGAGCGTTGAAGGTAATTTACATGGATAATAAAAACTATTTAGAATCCATATAAAGTAAATCATACTTTGGTAGAATAGCGATTCGGAAGTATTTTTGACCACTTCAACTATCCGAATAATTATAACCTATGAACTGGTTTTTTAAGCTTCTGTCCAGTACGCTCGGCAGAAAACTAATCATGGCTCTCACCGGGCTTTTTCTTATCCTTTTTCTAACTGTGCATTTAATAGGAAACCTTCAGCTTTTGAAGGATGATGGTGGACATGCCTTTAATGTGTATGCTGAATTTATGAGCACCAATCCCCTCATTCAGATTATTTCAAAGGGAAATTTCTTTTTCATTTTCTTGCACATTGTTATAGCAATCCTTCTTACAATAAAAAATAGAGCGGCTAGAGGGGCGCAGGCTTATGCTGTTACAAGTGGTAAATCCTCGGCATGGTCATCGCGCAACATGGGAATTCTGGGCACTATCGTGTTAGTATTCCTTGTTATTCACCTAAAAGATTTCTGGGCTCAAATGCACTATGGTGGCATGTCGACTGTAAACTATGATGGCAAAGAATACCGGGATATTTACACAACTGTTTCGTATTGGTTTGCTGTAAATTGGTACGTAGCACTATATGTATTTTGTATGGGTGCAGTAGGTTTTCACTTATGGCACGGATTCGCTAGCGCTTTTCAAACACTTGGTTTAAACCATGCGAAGTATAATGGTGTTATACTCTTTGTGGGCCGGGCGTTTTCCATCATTGTTCCTGCCCTGTTTGCTTTGATACCAATATGGATGTATCTGGTTTAATGTTTAAAATCTGCTCTCTTAATATACTATGAAATTAGATTCAAAGATTCCCGAAGGGCCTTTGGCCGAGAAGTGGACCAAGCACAAGTTCAATCTGAAGTTGGTGAATCCAGCCAACAAGCGAAAGTATGATGTTATAGTTGTGGGCACTGGTTTAGCAGGAGCTTCAGCTGCTGCGTCACTTGCAGAGCTAGGATACAATGTAAAAGCATTTTGTTTTCAGGATAGTCCGAGACGAGCGCACAGTATTGCAGCACAAGGTGGTATTAACGCAGCGAAGAATTATCAGAATGATGGTGATAGTGTTCAGCGTCTTTTCTACGATACAATTAAAGGTGGAGATTATCGGGCACGCGAAGGTAATGTGTATCGTCTTGCAGAGGTAAGCGTAAGCATTATCGATCAGTGTGTTGCTCAAGGTGTTCCATTTGCTCGTGAATATGGCGGACTGCTTGCGAACCGCTCATTTGGTGGCGCACAAGTATCCAGAACATTTTATGCTCGCGGGCAAACCGGACAACAACTACTACTTGGAGCATACAGCGCATTGAACAGACAAATTGCTAATGGCAAAGTGAAGATGTACAACCGCACCGAGATGTTGGATGTGGTGTTGGTTGATGGCAAGGCTCGCGGAATTGTAACGCGTGATTTAGTAACCGGAAAAATAGAAGCACACAACGCTCATGCTGTGTTGTTATGTACAGGCGGATATGGAAACGTATTCTTCCTTTCAACAAACGCAAAAGGATCAAATGTAACAGCCGCATGGCGCGCACATAAAAAAGGTGCTTTGTTTGGCAATCCTTGTTACACGCAAATTCACCCAACGTGTATTCCGGTTTCAGGTGATCATCAGTCTAAGCTTACGCTGATGTCTGAGTCGTTAAGAAATGATGGAAGGGTTTGGGTACCTAAAGTTGCAAAGCCTGGATTGAAGTCGAAAGATGCTGCGAGTATTCCAGAAGCTGATCGCGATTATTTCCTTGAAAGAAAATATCCAGCATTCGGAAATTTAGTGCCACGTGATGTTGCATCGCGTAACGCTAAACAAATGTGTGATGAAGGCAGAGGCGTAGGTTCGGGCTTAGCCGTGTTCCTTGACTTTGCCGATGCTATCAAACGTGATGGCGAAGATACTATCCGCGCGAAGTATGGAAACTTGTTTGATATGTATCAACAGATCACGGGAGAAAATCCTTACAAAGGTCCGATGATGATATACCCTGCTGTTCATTATACAATGGGTGGCTTGTGGGTAGATTATAATTTAATGACAACAGTTCCCGGGTTATATGCTCTTGGTGAAGCAAACTTCTCTGATCATGGTGCCAACCGTCTTGGTGCAAGTGCTCTGATGCAAGGATTGGCCGATGGGTATTTTGTTATTCCATATACTATCGGTGATTATCTCGCAGGAACATCCTCTGAAAAAGTAAGCACAGACCGACCAGAGTTTAAAGAAGCAATCGATAAGGTGAACACCACTATTTCAAAATTGCTCTCTATAAAAGGTAAGAAGACAGTTGATCAATTCCACCGCGAACTAGGTCTTACCATGTGGGAATATTGTGGTATGGCGCGTAATGAAGCCGGACTTAAAAAAGCGAAAGGAATCATTCAGGAATTGAAAAAAGAATTTTGGCAAAGCGTAAGTATTCTAGGCGGTGGTGAAGAACTCAATCCGGAATTAGAAAAAGCAATGCGTGTTGCTGATTTTATTGAGCTGGGCGAATTGATGGTAGATGATGCGCTGAACCGTGCTGAATCTGCTGGAGGTCATTTTCGTGAAGAATCACAAACTCCGGAAGGTGAAGCTCAACGCAATGATGACCAGTTTGCATATGTGGCCGCTTGGGAATATGCCGGAGAAAATCAACCTGAGATTTTAAATAAAGAGACCTTGGTATTTGAGAATGTTAAACTGACTCAACGAAGCTATAAGTAATTATGAAGATAAGTGTAAAAGTTTGGCGTCAAAAAAACGGTGCAAGTAAGGGCGCATTCAAAACGTATCCGGTCGATCATGTCTCAACCGATATGTCTTTCCTTGAAATGTTAGATGTTCTCAACAACGGCTTAATATTAAAAGGCGAAGAACCGATTGCATTCGATCACGATTGCCGTGAAGGTATTTGTGGTATGTGCAGTCTCTATATTAATGGTCGTCCACATGGGCCACAACAAACTACCACCTGCCAACTTCACATGCGTTCGTTTAAAGATGGTGAAACCATAACCATTGAACCATGGCGCGCGAATGCCTTTCCGGTTATTCGCGATTTAGTTGTTGATCGTAGTGCCTTTGATCGAATTCAACAAGCCGGTGGATATGTATCCGTAAATACTGGTGGTGTTCCAGATGCAAACGAGATTCCAATTCCAAAGAAAATTGCAGACGAAGCATTTGATTCTGCAGCATGTATTGGTTGTGGTGCTTGTGTAGCGGCCTGCAAGAATGCCTCCGCTATGTTATTTGTAAGTGCTAAAGTTTCCCAGTTTGCTTTGTTGCCACAAGGTAAACCGGAACGCAAAGAACGCGTTGAGAAAATGGTTGCTCAAATGGATGATGAAGGTTTTGGAGCTTGTACCAATACAGGAGCCTGCGAAGCAGAATGCCCTAAAGGTATTAGCCTAACCAACATTGCACGTATGAACAGAGAATATTTCTCAGCATCTGTATCTTCTTATGAGGTTCAAGTAAAGGGCGGAGATTAGTTCTCACCTTGTAAATCAACATAAAATAAAGACCCTGACTCGTTCGGGGTTTTTTATTTATTGCCACTCCATTATATATAGACAGAATTAGAATCGATCGGAATTGAAAGAAGATATCTGCATTCCTTGGGGTTCCGTTAAGTAAATCTAAATTGAGATTGTATCTGCACCAAAATTTCAAACGTTTTCTGAAATTATAATAACACACTCAAACTCCTGTTAAAGGAGATACGTGATGATTTTTGGTAACCACCTGAAGAGAAGCACAATCGCCCAAATGCATCTATACACTTTGAAAATACACATCGTCATTTAACCTCTCATGCATTACTCATGTAAGAATTATGCCTGTAGAAAATAATAGCTGTTTTCATTTAGGCCATTTTTATTTTGGTTAAAACAATTGGAAGAACATTACGGTAAATCAACGGTAGTCTTAGACACATGATGGAAAAAAATTAATTCATCCGCCTGCTGTTCCCTTTCATTACCTCAACAACAAAAACACATGAAGTATGAGGGGGTTCGTTTTATCATTATTTCTTATGATTTGTGCACTAAACAGTTTTGCACAAACACAGGTCGCAAAGAAAACACCTGGAGGAAGAGGTTATCTTGAATATCTGCCTACCGGCTATTCATCATCAACAGAACTATATCCATGCATCGTTTTCTTGCATGGTTCAGGTGAGCGCGGAGATGGATCACCGTCAGATTTGGAAAAAGTAAAGGCTCATGGCGTTCCTAAATTCATTAAGAACGGAGCAACCATGTGCTTCACTGTAAATGGCAAAACAGAATGCTTCATTGTATTATCTCCACAACAGACAACTAACCGGTCAGGATGGGTCGGTGATGTTGTTCCATTCGTTCAATTTGCACTTGCTAATTATCGCATTGACCCCAATCGTGTATACCTTACAGGTTTGAGCATGGGTGGTGATGGCACCTGGGATGCTTCATACGCGACAGCAAATGTGCCAAATTATTTTGCGGCACTCGCACCTGCTTCTTGTAAGGGAGATTATAATGGATCAAAAATTACTGCTGCCGATAAGATTTCCGTTTGGGCATTTCATGGAGGTAGTGATACTACTGTTCCTGTGTCTGATGGTAAGCGACCTATTAACGGAATGAACTCTGTTGGTGCTAATCCCTTCCCTACGTTTCATATCTACACAGGTACTGGACATAACGATCAAACATGGGATAAAGTATACGATCCGAGCCACACGTATCACAATCCAAATGTTTATGAATGGTTCTTAAGTCAAAAAAGATATACACCAGGGTTACCACCAACAGCGGATGCCGGAGCATATAAAGTTATTACCCTCCCCACCAACACGGCATTGTTAAGTGGAACAGGTAGTGATAGTGATGGAACAATAGCGAGCTATTCCTGGAAGCAATCATCCGGTCCAACAACGGCAACAACCTCTGCATTGAATCAATCTGCGCTTACCGTAAGTAATTGCGCTCAAGGTAAATATACTTTTACATTAACGGTTACCGACAATGACAATAAGACTGCTGTAGACACGGCTTCTGTTATCGTTACTCCAAAAATCATTCTGCCTCCAACGGCTGGTGCTGGCGTTGACAAACTTATTACATTACCTACCAATACAGTGGTACTTACTGGATCAGGAAGTGATAGTGATGGAACTATTGCAAGCTACTCATGGAAGCAATCCTCCGGGCCATCTACAGCGACAACATCTGCGTTGGGTCAACCTGCTCTTACAGTCAGCAATTGTGTACAGGGCGTCTATACTTTTAAATTAACGGTGACTGATAACGATAATGCGACAGCAATAGATAGCGCTACCATCACTGTTGCCAGTGGAGTAAACCTTCCTCCAGTAGTGAATGCTGGTATTGACAAGACTCTTTCCTTACCAAATACAACCACTACTTTGAACGCCATAGCAAGCGATCCTGATGGATCAATCGTTTCCTATGTATGGACTAAAACATGGGGGCCAGCAGCAACGCTTACCAATGCAAATACTGCTACGCTTTCTATTATTGGTACTGATGCTGGAACCTATACCTTTAAAGTAACGGTAATCGATGACAAGGGTCTAAAAACTTCTGATAACATAAATGTTGTTATTAAGAAGGCTGTACCAATTGCCAATGCAGGATCAGATCAGCAAATCGTATCTCCAATAAGCGAAGCCATTCTGCAAGGGATCGGAACAGATGCGGATGGAACAATTATTAGTTACGCATGGACTCAATCAAGTGGCCCTGCTGCAATTATCGTTAATCCAACGCTTCCTACCATTACTGTAAGTCAGTTAACAACAACAGGTGAGTATGTATTTCTACTTACTGTTACCGATAATGACAATCAGAAAGGTTTGGATTACGTGAAGGTTATTGTTTCAAAATCCGGAACTTCACAAACAAGTGTAGCAAGATCATCAAGTATTCAATCTGAAGAAGTGCAAACACAGGAGACTCCTTCAGTCGCTACAGCATTGAATCAGAATTATCCAAATCCATTCTCTTCTAATACAACCATTCCATTTACATTGGAGAACAGTCAACATGTGGTTGTAAAGGTTTATGATTTCTTTGGAGCTGAAATTCAAACATTGGTGAACGAAAAACTTGAGGCTGGTGAACATGCTGTTACCTTCACGCCCTCTATCCCAAATCAGTTCTTCTTAATTAAACTGGTAGCTGATGGCAAATTGTTTTCAGTAAAAGCAACACAACTACAATAGAGAATTAAAACATAAAATAAAAAAGGTGAAGTCTAACAGCTTCACCTTTTTTATTTTATCATTTTTCGGAAATCCAAAAAGATAAACTCCCGGCTTAACCCTATCAACAACTCACGGTTTATTTAAAAACATGTTTAGCATAATTTACCTTCCATAAGTCCAGAAGCGCTTGGTTAGCTTTTAATCTTTTTATAAAGTCATCATAGTCTTTATTCTCTTTTGAAGACCAGGCTACCTCAGCTAACGCTATTGCGCGAGGATACACCATGTATTCCACGTGATCACCCGTCTTCATATATTCAGTCCACACATTGGCCTGAACTCCCAAAACATGTTTAGCCTGCATGGAACTAAATTGATCAGGAACCGGATCGTATGAATATACGGTTTTAACGTCAACCAAAACTTTTACTGCTAATGGTTCTGTAGTGGAACTGTCTTGCATGTAATCAAAGTATAACCATTTTGATGGTGTCATAATAACATCGTGATTTTGTTGTGCTGCGGCAATACCTCCTCCCTCTCCCCGCCAGCTCATCACGGTGGCATTCGGAGCAAGACCTCCTTCTAAAATTTCATCCCAACCAATTATGCTTTTGCCTTTTGAGTTAATGTATTTTTCGATTCGCTGAATAAAATAGCTTTGCAATTCATGTTCATCTTTTAGTTTTTCTGATTTGATTCGCTTCTGACAATGTGGACAAACCTTCCAACTATCTTTGAAGCATTCATCGCCACCAATGTGAACATATTTACTTGGAAAGAGTGGCAGCACTTCATCTAATACATCTTGCAAAAATTCAAAAGTAGTTTCTTTGCCTGCACAGAATACATCATTAAAAATTCCCCAGGTAGTCGCTACTTCATAGGGCCCGCCAGTACAACCAAGTTCAGGATATGCAGCCAGCGCTGCTAAAGCGTGACCTGGTAATTCGATCTCAGGAACGATAGTAATGTATCGTTGAGCTGCATAGGCCACTACATCTTTTATTTCATCCTGCGTGTAATAACCTCCATGCCGTGTTCCATCAAAGTCATGGTGTTCACTTCGTGTTCGCGTGCTGGCATGACCGATTACTGTTTCTTTCCGAAAAGCTGCAATCTCCTGAAGCTTAGGATATTTTTTTATCTCAATGCGCCAGCCTTGATCTTCTGTAAGATGCCAATGAAAGGTATTCAATTTATAATGTGCCATCAGATCAATGTATCGCTTGACAAATTCTACTGGAAAGAAATGACGACCTACATCCAAATGCAATCCACGCCAAACGAAACGAGGCTGATCTTTTATTTCAACATAAGGAAGCGCAATCGATTCTGATGTTGACGGTAACAGTTGAAATAGAGATTGAACACCATAAAAAAGTCCTGTACCTGAACTAGCGGTAATGTGTACACCTGATTTATCTATAGTAAGCTGATAGCCTTCATCCTTAAGAGACGCATCCTTAACCACTGAAAAAATAACCTGATCATCCGTAAGAGTTGATGTTTCGACAATGGATGAATTGATTCCTTTCGTATTCAAAAACTGTTGAAGAAATGAGGCAACATTCTTTTCATCATTTGTGGAAGCAACGAGCGAAATATCTTTTCCCCACTCAATCCGCTCATTACCTTGAACAATCGATACAGGCTTAGGGATAATATTAACCTCAATCGACTTTTCCTCTTTGCAACTATAAAAGGAAAAAATACTAAGACAGAGTAAGAGTTCTACTTTCTTCATGATCTGGTGGTGATTATGGAATTATTGAAGATTTATATTACCACCCAATCTTTTAATATAGATATCAACGAAATGCTGAACTTGCTTTCTTCGATACTGCATGATAAAACGGGGATGAGGTAAAGGTACAATTGTCTTAAATATTTTCAACTCGTCATTGAGACGATTAAGGTATTTATAATTCTCTCCCTCCCCCAAACAAAAACAAGCGCTCCGATCGATTCCAAATTCCAGCTGTGCTTTCAAACACTGAACGATAAAATCCTTCAAGCCATCCTGTAATTCTTTTACATCGTAATAGTTCAAGTTCTTACCATCCCTTGTAAAGCCCAATGGACTCACTGCGGATATGTAAAATCGATTGTAGAATTTATCCGGACCACCATAAGCATTAATCATGGTATATATAAAATCAGCAGACAGCTCCGGCTTCTTTGCCAATGTATTTTGGATGTTACAATACTGCTCCAGCTTCAATGGATCCGTAAAAGGAATTCCGGTTACGCCACCGCCATGCCTTCCCGGATTTATGCCCATGATTAAGAATCGCTTATTCGTATCAGCATAGTATTTATTATAAAACTGATTGCAGAGCATGACTGCTTGTTCATCCTGATAAGGCCGTAGCACTTCAACACCTTTTGGCAAAATAGAAGTGATATTCAACTGACCATAGAATGAGAGTATCTGATCCGAAAAATTCATACCGTTTCTTTCACGCAATATCTGGATAATCTAATAACATTTTCATCCCGATGTTCCATTGAGATGATTAACTTTGATTAATAAACATCATTGATAATGAAAGGTACTGTTCTGGTTTGGGTCTGTTTGCTTTTTGCTTTTTCTATTTCATTGAAAGCGCAAACATTAAAAGAACTACGGGATGCCGCTGTTAATAACGCCAAACGTCTGAACACAAAAGAGAACCGGGATAAGGCTGCTAATACTGTATTTAAAGAAATGGACAAAGCCCGTGCTTCTTTCGACTCCACCGATTTTGACTATGCCATCTTGTTAAGCGATAACTCCGGTCTATTTGATATCAAGGAAAAAGGAGAAGCCGGAGCTCAGGTTACTTCTATTATAAATGTGGGTTCGTCTGTTTACAAAAATGCTAATCTTACGGATGCCGATCGTGCAAGAGGAAGTTTACAATTAGGAGAATTATTTTTTGCCAATCAAAAATTCTCCATGGCCGATAAAAAATACAATCAAGCGCAAAAAGCTTTTGAACAGGCCAGTTTAACTGATGATCTTGGCTACCTTAAAACCATTTCAAATGTAGGACTACTCAACGCTACAATGGGACGTTTTACCCAGGCAGAAGAATACACGGCTAAGGCTCTGGAATTAAGGAAATCAAAATATGGAGAAGGTAGCGTTGGTCTTGCAGCATCATTAAATAATTATGGTGTACTCAAATACAATCTTGCCCGCTACAACGAAGCAGAAAAAGACTTCGAATCAACGCTTGCCATTTTCAAAGTGAACAATTTGCAGCAAGGTATGCCCTATGCTATTGCGTTAAATAATGAGGCAATGCTCTTTCAGAATATTGGCCGATATGATGAAGCAGAGAAAATATTATTGGAAGCGATTGGTGTTGCTGAGAAATTACAAAGCGCTAAATCAAATAATCATTTAAAGTTTCTAAGCAATCTGGCGCTGCTCTATAAACAAGAAGGTAAATATGCTGAAGCCGAAACAATTTACCTGGGCATGGAAAAACGCCTTGGTAAAAATAATCCGGACTATGCGAGCATGTTAAATAATCAGGCGGCCCTGTACAGGGTAATGGGTAAAGAAGATAAGGTGGAAGAATTATTGAAGCGTTCCGCTGCTATCTATAAATCAAATTTCAGTGAAACACATCCTGCGTACGCAAAATCAATCAGTGATCTTGGAAATTTCTACCGATACAAAGCACGCTATGCTGAAGCTGAGCCTCTCCTGGATAAAGCATTGTCTATTCGTGAAACTACATTAGGCAAAAGTCATCCGCTCTATGTGCAATCACAAGAAGATATAGCCATTCTGCATTGGAAGAAGAAATCATTTAGCACTGCTGGAAGCTTATACCGTGAAGTAATGAACAAATCCCTTGACTTCATCACGAGCTATTTTCCACCCATGAGTGAAGCAGAGAAAACAAAATATTGGGATGTACTTTCTCCCCGCTTCCAGCGGTTCTATAATTTTGCTATTGAAGCGAGTGTCGATAATCAATACATCATTCAGGACTTATACGATTATCAAATTGCTACAAAAGCTTTGTTGTTAAACTCAACAAATAGGATAAAGCAAAATATCGCAGCCAGTAAAGATGTTCAGCTTATAAAGGACTATAAGGTCTGGCTCGATCAAAAAGAAACCCTGGCAAGGCTCTATGC
>JBDTTT010000076.1:0-25978 GCA_039930485.1 Chryseolinea sp. | reverse complement strand
ACTGCTTGAGCATGCCTATCAGGACAAGGCTTTTCCGATTGGAGAAGGGCAAACCATAAGTCAACCGTACACCGTTGCATTTCAGACAGAGAAGCTTGAAATTAAACCTGGCGATAAGGTTCTTGAGATTGGAACTGGCTCAGGTTATCAGGCTATTGTGTTGATGGAAGTAGGAGCGAAAGTATATACAATAGAGTATAATCGTAAGCTTTATGAAAAGTGTAAAGACTTCCTTCCAACGATGGGTTACAAACCTTTCTTCTTTTTTGGAGATGGCTCGAAAGGTCTTCCCGCAAAAGCACCTTATGATAAAATTATTGTGACTGCTGGTGCTCCGATTGTGCCAAGTGCATTGACGGATCAATTAGCAGAGGGTGGAATTTTAATTATACCTGTCGGTGATCGGGAGAAACAAATGATGCTGAGGATCCGGAAGAAGAATGGAAAGTTGATACAAGAAGAATTCGAGAACTTCGCTTTCGTTCCACTACTGGGCGAACAGGGTTGGAAAAAATAAGAATTCAATCGTGTGCCGGAATTAATTGCGGATCCAAAATGAACATCCAACATAAAGTTGTTTCTTTGCCGCTCGACTTATGATGAAATTTATTCAAGCGGTTTTCCGTAAAGTCTTCACTCCAGAATTCTTGAAGTTCGCCATTGTTGGTGGCATCTCTGCTCTTATTGAATATTCCCTTTATCTCTCCTTGAAGCTCTGGATGGATTATTTAACAGCAAACATTGTAGCATTTGCCATCACAAATATTGTAACCTACATCCTGAGTAAAATCTATGTATTCGGTTCTTCTGATGGCAACAAGGTAATGGAAGCAATACTGTTTTTTATCTGCCTCGGTGGTGCTCTATTGATAAGCCAATTTACATTATGGGTGCTTGTCGATCATAATGATTTAGACGACCGGATTGCTAAAGCAATTGCTATGTCGATTGCCATTGTTTGGAATTTCTTTACACGTAAGCACATTGTCTTCAGACATGCGCTTAAAGTTCCCGATCAATCCTCTACAGATTCTTCAGCAAGTAATTCTTAAAGGAATTAAAATCCTTTTGCATGAGCAGGCTCTGCTTGGTTCTCTCCATAAACTTCAAAAGCGGCTTTGGAATTTCTATTTTCTGTCCCAAGATTCCATCAACTACATCTTTAAACTTGGCTGGATGCGCAGTCTCCAGAAAAATACCCGCTACATTTCCATTTGTTTTCTCAACGTATTTCTTCAAACCTAAATAACCAATCGCTCCGTGCGGATCCATTACATATTGCTTCGTTGAATAAACATGACGCATTGCTTTTTGTGTTTCCTCATCGGTAAAAGCACAGCCAAAAATATCATTTGACAACGTTTCAAAATTACCACCATAAAGATTCAATATCCGATCAAAGTTGCTTGGATTACCTACATCCATTGCATTGCTTATGGTTTGTTTGGATGATCTTGGTTTGAATAATTTTGTCTGGAGGTATTCAGGAACAACATCATTCACATTCGTTGCTGCAATGAAGTGATGAATTGGAAGTCCCATTCGCTTTGCTAATAAACCACCAGTAAGGTTTCCGAAATTTCCGCTGGGTATTGAAAACACAACAGGCTTACTTTTATCTTTTACCTGAGCATAGGCATAGAAATAATAAAATGACTGAGGAATAAGGCGCGCAATGTTGATTGAATTGGCCGAGGTTAGATAAAATTTCTTTTTCAATTCGTCATCTAAGAAGGCTTGCTTTACCAAATGCTGACAGTCGTCAAACGTACCATCAACTTCCAGTGAAGTAATGTTCTGACCGAGCGTTGTGAACTGTTTCTCCTGAATATCACTCACCTTCCCGGAAGGATATAAAACAACAACGCGTGTTCCAGGAACTCCTAAGAAACCATTAGCGACTGCGCTTCCTGTATCACCAGAGGTGGCCACAAGGATCACGATCTCTTGTTTCTGTTGTTTCGCAAAATATCCAAGTAGCTGCGACATAAAGCGCGCACCAAAATCTTTAAATGCCAATGTTGGTCCGTGGAATAATTCAAGCGCAAATACATCTTCCTCCACTTTTACGATGGGTGCATCAAATTGAATGGTATGCTCAACGATTCGTTTTAATTCACCTTCAGGAATATCGTCTCCGATAATATTCCTGGCCACAGCAAAAGCTATTTCCTGAAAAGACTTTTGTTCTAGCGTATCAAAAAATGCTTTAGGGAATGTTGGAATTGACTCGGGCATATAAAGTCCATTATCAGGAGCAAGCCCTTGTGTAACGGCTTGTTCTAAATCAACTTTGATTAAGGGATTATTGGTACTGTAAAATTTCATTTCTTGATTACTGGATAATTCTAATTAATTCATTTTCTACTGATAGCTTATTCCACTATCCGCGCACCTTTGTCATTAATTTTTGAAACATAGATTTCGCTGTTCAAGTTGATGGCAGCAAATTGCTTTTGAATTTCATTCGCTATTTTCTTTGCAATGTCATACTCCGTACTCAATGCAAAAATGGTCGGACCTGATCCTGATATACCACAACCAAGTGCACCTAATTTTATAGCCTCTTCTTTTATGCGATGGAAACCTGGTATTAAAAGGGAACGAGTAGGTTCCGCAACAACATCTTTCAATGAACGCATAATCAATCCGTAATCAGGTTTCATAAGTCCCACTACAAGGCCAGCAATATTTCCCCATTGGGTAATCGCATCCTTCATCGGAATAGTGGGTTTCAAAACCCTTCTTGAGTCTTCCGTCTTTAATTCAAGATGAGGATGAACTAGTGTACAGAACAGATTAGATGGTGTAGGTATTCTTGTTACATCTAATGGATCATAACCACGTATCAAAACAAATCCGCCCAACAAAGAAGGCGCTACGTTATCTGCATGAGCAGAACCACAAGCAATGCGTTCTGCCTCCATAGCGAAGGGCAAAAGTTGTTCGCGTGTAAATGGATTATCATGGAGGTGATTGATTGCTACCAAAGCAGCGACTGAACTCGCAGCACTTGATCCCATACCACTACCTAATGGCAAATGTTTATGTAAAATAATCTCTGCCCCTACATTGCTGTCAATAGCTTTCAGAAAAGCCTCCACTGCAACACCCGCTGTATTTCGATTTGATTCTCGCGGAAGCCTGCCTTCATCTCCCGTGATATCTGTAATGATTACGCCACTTTCATTTCGAAGTGTAACGATCACTTCATCGGCTGGTGCCTCTACAGCAAAACCAAAAATATCAAAGCCGCACGATACGTTTGCTACGGTTGCCGGGGCTAGTGCTTTTATAGATCTCATTCTTTATCTGTTAATGGTTATCAGTTAATGGTTAATTGTGAATACATCCGCTCTTTGTGGGCATCAACGATTAATTATTAACAATTAACTCTCATCTACCTGGTATAATGTCCAATTCGAATAATGTCTGCAAATACACCTGCTGCAGTTACCGTTGCTCCGGCACCTGGTCCACGGATCACCATTGGGCGATCATGGTATCTTTCTGTGGTTAAGAGGATAATGTTATCGCTTCCGGAAAGTGAATAGAAAGGATGCTTCGAATCAACCGAACTAAGTTGGATTTTGACTTTATCCTTTTCCAACACCGCCATATAACGAAGCTTCTCATTTTTATCAGCCGCCTTCTTACGTAGCTCTTCAAACTCCTTATCATGCTTTTCCATGCAGCTGAAGAACTGATCAATCTTCAATTCACCACGACAAGATTCCGGAACAAGGTTTTCAACTTTGATATCGTCAAGTTCCATTGTCAATCCGGATTCGCGGGAAAGGATTAGTATTTTTCGTGCTACGTCCATTCCATTTAAGTCATCGCGTGGATCAGGTTCAGTGTAGCCTTTTGCTTTTGCTTCTTTTACTACTTCGCTGAATATTCTTCCTTCCTCAAATGAGCTGAAGATAAAATTCAAGGTTCCACTTAGTACTGCTTCAATACGTAATACTTTATCACCACTCAACAACAAATCGTTCATCGTGTTGATTACCGGAAGTCCTGCACCAACATTCGTTTCATACAGAAACTTAACTCCTCGCTTGAAGGCTGTTGATTTCAGTTTCTCGTAATTCTCCATCGAGCCCGAGTTGGCTTTCTTGTTCGGAGTAACAATCGAAATGTTAGCGGATAAAATATCTTCATAGAATGCTGTTACATCTGCACTCGAAGTACAATCCACAAAAACACTATTTGGTAAGTTGAGGGAGACCATCTTATCAAAGAACGATTTCATACTCATGTGCTCACCTTCGTTCTTCATGCGTTCAATACTTGACTTAAGCACCAATCCGCTTTCTTCAAATAACATCTTGGTGCTATTTGCAACGGCTACGACATTTACTTCAAGTAAATTCTCCTTTGCAAGTTTAGTAAACTGATCCTCCACCATATCAACTAAGCATTTGCCTATCAATCCCGTACCGACTAGAAAAATATTCAACACTTTTCTATCGGAGAGGAAAAACGCTTCGTGCAAAGCATTAAGTGCTTTTGATGCATCTACCTGCGGTATAACGGCTGATATATTTCGTTCAGAAGATCCCTGTGCAATGGCCATCACATTCACACCGTTCTTTCCTAAAGCACTAAACATTCGTCCGCTTGTACCAGGACTATGTTTCATGCCATCGCCTACGACAGCAACAATTGCTAATTCATGCTCAATCTGAACACGATCAATCTCTTCATTTCGTATTTCGTATTGGAATTCTTTTTCGATTGCAGTCTTTGCACGTAAAGCCGATGCATTTTCAACTGCAAAACAAATTGAGTGTTCAGATGATGCCTGGCTGATCAGAATAACATTTACATTCTCACGCGCGAGCGTAGCAAATAAGCGCATCGATGCGCCAACTACTCCAAGTAATCCACTTCCCTGAAGACTTAACAGGCTCACTCCACTCATAGACGAAATGCCTTTGATCATTTTGCCATTGGTAGACTGAGAATGTATCACCGTACCTTCAAAAGAAGGATTAAATGTATTCTTAATCCAGATCGGAATTTTATTCACCATAGCTGGTTGCATGGTGGCGGGAAAAATTACTTTCGCTCCAAAATGTGAAAGCTCCATCGCTTCCTCATAGCTCATCTGAGGAACAGTAAACGCTTTCTTCACTTTGCGTGGATCAGCTGTCATCATTCCATCTACATCCGTCCAGATTTCAAGATCGGTTGCGCGTAATGCCCCTGCAAAAATTGCAGCGGTGTAATCTGATCCACTCCTGCCTAGTGTAGTGGTCTCGCCACTTTCAGCGGTAGCTATAAAGCCCGTAATGATTTGAACTTCTTCGTGGTGCTTGAAGTGTTCCACTATAAGTTTGTTGGTAACTTCAAAATCTACTTTCGCATATCCAAAGTGTGCATCGGTGCGAATTACTTTTCGTGCATCTAAAAATGACGCAGCGAGTTTGCGATCTTTGAACGCTTCAGAAATAATGTAGGCTGATAAACGTTCACCAAAACTCATTACATAATCCAATGTCCGGGTTGTACGTTCCTTTACCAGAAATACGCCATGCAATACATCTTCGAGTTCATTGATCATGAACTTCACTTGTGCCAGTATTCCACTTTGCCTGTGTATATCAATTAATTCCCGAACTGCTTCTAAGTGACGCTTCTCGATTTCAGTTAGTTTCACTTTATATTCGAGATTTCCTTCTAACGCCAGTTGACTCACATGAATGAGCGTATCCGTTACACCACCAAATGCAGAAAAAACAACAGCAACTTCTCCTTGCAGATAAGGTTTAACAATTTCAATAACGGCTTGTATGCGAGCCGGGGTAGCTACTGACGAGCCACCAAATTTCAGGACCTTCATTAAAAAAATAGAATTTAAGTGTTGATGTTTTCATTTCTGATTATGCAGTCTGACTCCTGGAGTTGCGGCATAATCGCACGGGGCTGGGATACAATTCATGAACGGGTTACCCCGTAATAATAGTGGTAATGGTAATAATAGTAACAAAAATAGAAGCGATCGCCTGCGATGTAAGGCGTTGAGAAATGAATATGATGTTGATCGCTTTCATGAATTGATCCTCAAATAGTAAAATGATACGCTTGATTGCAAAATATTTTTTAACATTTTTGCACGAACTAACGATTAGTAGTAACTCGCAATCGAATGAAATGAGCTATTGAAGCATGCTGGTGTTTAAGTACATGAGTTATTTTTGAGAATTAAATTAGTCAACACATCATTAGTTCAACATATAAGTCTATAAATTTCAAATACCCGAAGCAAAATGCCCCGTAAAACCAAAACACCCAAAGAATCATTTGTGAGCATGACCGAATTGGTCTTGCCTAACGACACCAATACACTGAATAATCTCATGGGTGGAAAGCTCATGCACTGGATGGATGTTGTGTCTGCTATTGCAGGACAGAAGCATTGTAACAGCATTGTGGTAACTGCATCGGTAGATAATATTTCATTCCGGTCTCCAATTCAGTTGGGGAATGTAGTTACCCTTCGGGCAAGGGTAACGAGAGCATTTACCTCATCAGTGGAGATAAGGATTGACGTTGAGGCGGAAAACATCCCGGAAGGAAAAAGATTTGATAGTAACTCAGCTTATTTCACCTTTGTGGCTGTAGATAAGAACGGACATCCTGTAGAAGTTCCTGAAGTAGTTCCGGAGACAGAAGAAGAGAGAGAACTTTACAATGGAGCACTACGCAGACGACAACTACGTCTGATCCTTGCTGGAAGAATGAAACCTGAAGATGCGAAAGAATTGAAATCCATATTTGACATCAAAGAATCGTGAGCCAAACCAATCCACTTGAAAGTCTGTTTCAGGAAGAGCTTTATATACTTCCTTCTCCCCTTCTGATCATTCTATCTAAACCGTGGGGCGAGCTTACAGCAGAAGAACTCAATACGCTTACCCGAATGCTTAACGCTGTCAAATTAAGTCTTGCTTCAGTTCAGATCATCATTCGAAAGGAGTTTACCCTAGAAGAGCTCTCGGCATATTCACCTGAAAGAATCTTAGCATTTGGTTCTTCCTTAAAGGAATCTTCAGCATTATATGAAAACCTATCGATCGGTGGGATTTCTGTTATCATATCTGAATCGCTTAGTCAACTTGATGATACCAAAAAGAAAAACCTTTGGATAGCTCTGAAGAAAATGTTCAGCCTTTAGTCATTAGCGAAGGGACTTTGGCACTAGAAAAGTAATAATCTGGTCTATATCGTATTTACAAAGGCCTCGACTTGTCGGGGCTTTTCTTATTTTTGATAAATCAAGAACCGAAAATATGAAGATCTTCCTCCTTCCGCTCGTACTGTTCTCGTTTTTGGCGAATGCACAATCCACCATTGTCGGGAAATGGAAATCCGTTGACGAAGAGACAAACGAGGCGAGATCAATCGTTGAAATTTTCGAAAAGCGTGGTGTAGTCTATGGTAAAATTCTGAAGATTTTCCCCAAGGCTGGAGAAGACACAGATCCCATTTGTGACAAATGTCCATCCGATGATGGCCGCTTTAAGAAAAAAATAATTGGGATGGAAATTATTAAAGACATGAAGAAATCAGGCAATGAATTTACCGAAGGAAGTATCCTTGATCCGGAGGTAGGCAAAATTTATAGTTGCAAACTTTGGATAGAGGGAAATGATCTGAAAGTAAGAGGATATTGGGGACCCTTTTACCGAACTCAAACGTGGCATAAGGCCAACTAATCCTGATAAGGTTAATTAATCGATAAAAGTAACAAACTGGGGACCGCAAGGTTACTAAGGCAATAAAAGATGGTATATAGGTCGAGCTCAACCATGAACGAGAAAGAGATTTTCGAACGCATATGTAAAGGCGATGAGAAGGCTCTGGAGTTCTTGTATAAGAAGTACTATAGGATGATGACCAAATTGGTGATCA
This sequence comes from Chryseolinea sp., assembly GCA_039930485.1. Lineage (GTDB taxonomy): Bacteria > Bacteroidota > Bacteroidia > Cytophagales > Cyclobacteriaceae > Chryseolinea. The sequence goes on along the minus strand of JBDTTT010000076.1, from coordinate 18,058 downwards.
CCAATAGCGGCACAGAGGACGAGGCTCGCGATGTTTACCAGGATGCGTTAATTGTTTTCTGGCAGAAAGCCACCTCTGGAAATCTCGTAATGACGGCTAAGATCAGTACCTACATTTACAGTATTTGTCAGAACCTGTGGAGAAAAGAGCTTGATCGTAAAAAGCGACTCTCCAATGAAGAGAAAGACACGGCCGTTTCGTTTGATTCGGATGCTGCAGAGAGAGAGAAGATCATGATGAAGTGCATCAATCAACTGGGTGAAACTTGTAAAAAGGTATTGATGTTCTACTATTTTGAAGAGATGTCAATGCAGGATATTGCAGATAAACTTGGGTTTGCAAATACAGATACTGCGAAGACAAAAAAATACAAGTGCAAAAAGAAATTAGATGAACTGGTGAGGGCTCAATATTCGGAGCAGGACTTTTTAGATTAGGATTATGGTAACGGAAAGAGATTTAGAATTACTGGACAACTACGTTAGCAACAGCATGAGTGTGGACGAGAAAGCTGCATTCAGAAAACAGCTTGATGCTAACACTGAGCTTAAGCAAGAGTTTCAGTTACAAGAAAAGATTGTAGAAAGCTTGCGTCAGTCACGTGTTGCTGAATTAAAGAATATGCTAAACAATGTGCCTGCCTCTGCATTAAAAGGAAGTGGCACAACGGCATTTATAAAAGCAACTATCGGTATTGTGGTAACGGGTATTGTTGCTACAGGACTTTACTTCTACTTCAAGCCAGAACCGAGCAAGCCTCAGGCACCTGTTGCTGAAGAAGCAAAGACTGAATCACCTGAGCCAGTAAAAGCTGAGGAGACACAACCTCAACCGGAAACTCCAACGGTATCAACTCCGGTTGAAGAGAAGAAGGTTGAAAAGACAAGAACTAAAAAGGAGCCGATTCAGGATGTAGAGAAGCCAGCCCTTGAAGTATTCCAACCTGAAACAGAAGCTGATAGTCAGGCTACTACAAAAATTGCTACTGAAAAAGTAGCCACTGAAAAAGTGAGTCATGCGGGTTCGATCTCCCTCGGAATCGATAAGAGCAATAAAAAGTATGCATTCCATTATCAGTTCAAGGATGATAGCTTGCTTCTGTTCGGTCCGTTTGAAAAGAATGTGTATGAGATTATGGAGTTCTTCAGTGATGATAATAAGCGCACCATTTTCCTCCTCTATAAGGACCATTACTATTTCTTGAAAGAAGAAGGCGATAAGGTTAAACCACTGAAAGCCATCAGCGATCCGGCACTTATCAAGAAATTGCGTGATTCGAGAAAGAAATAAAGAACCATCAAAAGCCTCACTGAAAAGTGGGGCTTTTTTATTGCCCTCTTCTACCGGAAACGAGGCTCGTTTTTTGAGATTTTATCCTACCTTTGGCAGTCAGAATGGAGAAAATAAAAACCAAAAAGAAATTAGGAGGCTACCCAGCTATCGGAGTGGTAACGAGTATTACACTCGCTCTTTTTGTTCTAGGCTTGTTTGGTAATCTCATCATCTACTCCAATCAATTCGGAGGTATCATTCGCAACAACCTGAATGTAAAAGTTTACCTCAAAAGCTCGGTTTCCAATACACATAGAAATCAATTAGAAAAAACCATCCTTGGTGAAAAGTTTGTAGCTGAGGGAGAAAATTCTATAACTTTTATATCAAAAGGAGAAGCTGAGAAAGATCTGATTAAACAGATTGGAGACTATAAAGAAATTCTGGGTGAAAACCCGCTGAAAGATGCCTTCATTGTAAAAATTAATCCTGCTTATCAGGACACCACAAACCTGAAAAGCATAAAGGCCGAGCTTGAAAAAATGAACGGTGTATTTGAAGCTACCTATGAAAAACATCTATTCGATGATGTTAATAAAAACTTCACAAATATTTCCATAGCGCTTTTGGTTTTAGCACTGCTACTGATTGCAATAAATTTCCTGTTGGTAAACAGCACATTACGTATCGCATTATTTTCACAGCGCTTTCTTATCAGAAGCATGCAGCTTGTAGGTGCCAAGAAATGGTTTATCCAACGTCCGTTTTTATATAGGTCAGCAGGTTATGGATTATTATCCGGGTTATTAGCATCTCTGCTTTTATGGAGCACCTCTACCTATGCACAAGAAAAAATACAAGACCTTACACTCTTGCACAACCAATCACAATTTTCAATTTTACTGGTGATTTTGGCCATCATGGGAATAATCGTTGCTGTTGTGAGTACCTTTTTCGCCATTCAGAAATATTTGAGAATGTCATTAGACGAACTATACTGAAAATAAAATAACATGGAAAGCAAACTTCCCTTTGGTAGAAGAAATTATAAGCTCATGATCATTGGTGTGCTTACATTAATTGTTGGTTTCATCATTATGTCAATCGATAAAGAACAACATGGTTTCGGATTTTTAGGATTAACACTCGGACCCATTGTTGTAGTTGCCGGATTCATCATCCAGTTTTTTGCTATTCTCCTTAAGCCTACGAAGTAATTATAAGTTCAGGTTTCAGGTTCAAAGTTTCAGAATTAACCATTGAGGTTTTTCACTCATTCAAAACTTTAGAACCGAATCAAAACTTTGAACTTCAAACCTTGAACCTAATCTTACATGTCCATTCTCCATGCCATCATTCTTGCCATCATAGAAGGGCTCACTGAGTTTCTTCCGGTTTCATCTACAGGGCACATGATCATTGGCTCCTCGCTTATGGGTATTGCTTCTGATCCCTTTACAAAGATGTTTACGGTTGCCATTCAATTGGGTGCTATCGTTTCAGTTGTTGTGTTGTATTGGAAGCGTTTTATTCCGGCTGAAAAATCATTACAGCAGATTATAGAGTTCTATCTTAAACTATTTGTTGCGTTCTTACCTGCAGCTATCATCGGTTTTTTATTGGACGATTACATTGATGCATTGTTAGAACGTGTTGATGTTGTTGGGTACATGCTTATCCTCGGAGGAATCATCTTTCTTTTTGTCGACAAGATTTTTGAAAAGAATGAAGCCAATATCGCTCAAGACATATCCTACCCCTCAGCACTGAAGGTCGGATTCTTTCAAACCGTTGCTATGATACCAGGCGTTTCACGATCTGCAGCAACCATTATCGGAGGATTAACACAGAATTTGAATAAGAAATCAGCAGCAGAGTTTTCGTTTTTCCTTGCTGTACCAACAATGTTTGCCGCTACAGTATACAAAATGTATTCGTTCTATCACGATGGAGGATCATTCGGTTCGAATGAAATTACGTTGTTAGTGATTGGAAATGTTGTTGCGTTTATTGTAGCACTTATTGCAATCAAATCCTTCATTACTTTTTTAACACGTCACGGCTTTAAAATTTTTGGATACTACCGGATTATTGTTGGCGTAATTATCCTCAGCCTTTATTATCTTGGTGTATCTCTTTCCATCGTATAATGGAAATAAAACTCTCAGACGAAGGCAACATGCTGCTCATCAACAAGCCACTGGAGTGGACTTCGTTCGATGTAGTAAACAAATTGCGTTACATACTTAAAACCAAAAAAATTGGTCATGCCGGAACACTTGATCCACTGGCAACGGGTCTCTTGATTATCTGTGTTGGTAAAATGACCAAACGCATTGAAGAGTTTATGGGCCAGGAGAAGGAATACACGGGGAAATTCATTCTCGGTCAGACAACACCCTCACATGATTTAGAAACAGAAGTAACAGAACAAAAAGATATTTCAGGTTTAACTGAAACATTGATCAAAGAGACAACTAAAAATTTCACAGGAAAAATCAGTCAGTTACCACCGCAACACTCTGCAATACGCATCGGTGGAAAACGTGCCTATGAATTTGCGCGAAAGGGTGAAGAGATTGAGTTAAAACCTCGCGAAGTTGAAGTAAGTGAGTTTGAAATTACGTCTATTGCACTTCCTGAAATAGATTTTAGAATTGTATGCTCTAAAGGAACCTACATCAGGAGCCTCGCCCGTGACTATGGCAATGCACTGGGAGTTGGGGCCTACATGTCAGAGCTTTGTAGAACACGTATCGGACCGCATACATTAGAAAATGCTGTTGGTATCGATGAAGTGCATCTAGTTATTCCTTAATTTCAGCCAACGGTTAAAGATGAAGATATACCACGGCATTGAAGATTTTTCCAGGCTTGATTATGCTGTTGTTACCAGTGGCACATTCGATGGTGTTCATCTCGGTCATCAGAAAATCTTATCACGCCTTAATGAGATCGCATCAAATCAAAATGGTGAAACGGTTGTCATTACATTCTGGCCTCATCCACGTCTGGTCTTAAAACCAGATACCTCTTTAAAGCTACTGAACACCTTTGAAGAAAAGGCAGAGCTTTTAAAGGAACAAGGTATTCAGCATCTTATTCGCATTCCGTTCACAAAAGAATTCTCTCAACTTACTTCAGAAGAATTTATTATTAAAATTCTGGTGGATACCATCGGCACCAAAAAATTAGTGATTGGATATGATCACCACTTCGGAAAAAATCGTGAAGGTAGTTTTGAACAACTCAAGCTCAACGGACCGAAATATGGTTTTGATGTAGAAGAGATTTCACGACAAGATGTAGATCATATTGGTGTGAGTTCAACTAAAATCCGAACAGCATTAGAAGAAGGAGAGATTGATACAGCTATCCATCTTCTTGGAAATCCGTATAGTTTAACTGGTCGTGTTGTGATGGGCGATAAGCTTGGAAGATTGTTGGGCTACCCGACTGCTAACATTGAAGTTGACACAGCTTTCAAATTAATTCCGGCCGATGGAATTTACGCTGTTACCGTTCGCTACGCTCATGAGACATTTAAAGGCATGTTGTACATTGGTAACAGACCAACAATCAACGGTATAAAGCGAAACATCGAAGTCAATATTTTCGATTTCGACAAAGATATATACGGAGACTCCTTGACCATTCATTTTCACAATCTCATCAGACTCGATATTAAATTCAGCGACCTGGAAGGATTGCGCACACAACTGGGAATAGATAAAATTGATGCCTTACGATTATTGCAATCAAAGTAGTTTCAAATCATTATTTAAAAATTATGATTAACAAAGTAGTAAAAGATGCAGACGAAGCAATTCGGGATATCAAGGACAATGTAATTCTTATGCTTGGGGGATTTGGACTAAGTGGAATTCCTGAGAATTGTATTTCAGCATTACTCAAAAAAGGAGTTAACGGCCTTACGTGCATTTCTAATAATGCAGGTGTTGATGATTTTGGTATTGGATTGTTATTAAAAACAAGACAAGTAAAAAAAATGATCTCTTCGTATGTAGGAGAGAATGCTGAATTCGAAAGGCAATTACTTTCGGGTGAATTAGAAGTTGAGTTAATACCTCAAGGTACATTAGCCGAAAGAGTTCGTGCTGGTGGCGCAGGTATTCCAGCCTTCTTCACTCCAGCCGGTTACGGAACAGAAGTTGCAACGGGTAAGGAGACACGAGAATTTGATGGCAAAATGTATTTGTTAGAGAGTTGGCTTCGCGCGGATTTCTCCATTGTTAAAGCATGGAAAGGCGACACCTCTGGAAATTTGATGTATAGAGGAACAGCCCGCAATTTTAATCCAATGATGGCTGCTGCGGGCAAGATTACCATTGCTGAAGTAGAAGAACTTGTTCCTGTTGGTGAACTTGATCCAAATAACATTCACACTCCCGGCATCTATGTTCAGCGAATCTTCCAAGGCAAGAATTATGAAAAACGAATTGAACAGCGGACTATCTCAAAGTAATTAATATGCTCGACAAAATCGGAATTGCTAAGCGAATTGCACAAGAAGTTAGAGATGGAATGTATATCAATCTTGGTATTGGTATTCCAACGTTAGTTGCGAATTACATTCCTAAAAATCTAAACGTCATTCTTCAATCAGAGAATGGTCTTCTCGGTATCGGTCCATTCCCAACCGATGAATATGTCGATGCAGATTTAATCAATGCAGGAAAACAAACTATTACAATGGTTCCTGGCTCATCTCTGTTTGATTCTGCCGAAAGCTTTGGAATGATACGAGGTGGTCATGTTGACCTTACTATTTTAGGTGCTATGGAAGTTTCTATCCATGGCGACATTGCCAACTGGAAAGTGCCCGGTAAAATGGTGAAAGGCATGGGGGGCGCAATGGATCTTGTTGCATCAGCTAAACACATAATTGTAGCCATGCAGCATTGCAGTAAAGATTGTGCATCGAAGCTATTGACAAAGTGTTCCTTACCTATCACTGGAATTCGTTGCGTAAAAAGAATTGTGAGTGATATGGCCGTATTGGATGTTCTACCGGAAGGAGCTTTTAAACTTTTGGAATATGCACCTGGAATCTCTGTTGAACAAATTAAGAATGCTACAGAAGGTAAGTTGATAATTGCAGATGACGTAAAGGAAATGAGGATATAAGTCTAATGCCTATTCATCAAAATACGATCATAAAAAAAGCCGCTCTTTAAAGCGGCCTTTTAATATTCTTAATTGTGTTCATTAACAGAACTCATCAAATACTTCTAACAAATGTTCTCCAATCATTTGAGCATTGCGGCCTTCAATGTGATGGCGCTCTACAAAATGAACTAACTCACCATCCTTAAACAAGGCGATAGCCGGTGAAGATGGAGGATAAGGTAACGTATACTCACGCGCCTTTTCAACCGCTTCTTTATCCACACCAGCAAATACCGTTGCTAAATGGTCTGGTCGTTTTGAACTGTGCTCAACAGCCCACTTCACACCAGGGCGAGCGGCACCTGCAGCACAACCACATACAGAATTAATAACCAGTAAAGTCGTGCCTTTCTGATCTTTTAATTGGTTATCAACCTCCGAAGAAGTTTTTAATTCTTTAAAGCCCATCACCGTAAGATCATTGCGCATCGGGGCTACTAAATGTTCTGGATACATGTCAATTTAATTTTAGATTTATAAGGTATAGATTCACAATTCTAACATAATTACATGAAACCCAGTTCCAATTTCGCTGCTTCGCTCATCATATCTTGCGAATAAGGCGGATCGAAGGTGATTTCCACTTTTACATCATTTACCCCTTCAATAGCTTTGATCTTTTGTTCTACTTCTCCTGGAATCGCTTCCGCAGATGGGCATGACGGCGATGTAAGCGTCATTTGAACATAAACATTATTGATCGGGTAAATATTGACCTCATATATAAGGCCCAGTTGAAAAATATCAACCGGTATTTCGGGATCGTACACCGTTTTGATAGCAGCCATTACTTTTTCCTGCAAATCAGGAACAGTTGCACTGTCCACCTTAGGTTCTATATTTTCTACCGACTCACTCATGACTTTACTTGTGTCCTTGTTTGGTATGCCAAAGCGTACAATTTCATTTGCTTGATCATGGAAGCAAAACCATTCGAACGCTGTGTTCCGATGAATCTTTCCATGCCAATCTTGTGCATAAAGAACAGATCAGCTTTCAAAATATCTTCCGGACGTTGGTTGTTAAAAATTCGAATTAACAAACTAACCAGTCCTTTTGTAATGGCCGTATTACTATCAGCAGAAAATTGAATGTTATCGTTCTCCATTTCAGCTTTAAGCCACACTTTTGATTGACAACCTTTCACTATGTTATCTTCTGTTTTATCAGATTCATCCATTACTGGAAGTTTCTGACCTAATTCCATAATGTAGAACACTGTCATCTCCATGTCTCCATCCAAAAGGGAGAATTCGTTTATGATTTCATCTTGAATTTCGTTGATGGTCATTTAAACACAGTCAATTCAAGTTTTGAAATTCTCTTCTCATGTTCTGCCACTAATCTGATTTCATCGGCAAGTTTAAGGATGGGTCTCGAATTCTCAGATAGCTGGAGACTCTGTTTAAACATCTCTTTTTTCATATCAGATACCTCATCCTTAACAAGTGATACCTCTCCTTTCAATTGAGATACTTCTCCAATAAGTCTATCCTGGCCTTTTACCATTTCAGTCAAGAGTTCTACTATCCGATCTTCATTTTTCATAACGGGTGTGTTTAGTTTATTTCATGAAGTTAATAATCCGCTCCAATCCTTCCACTAATTGATCTACTTCTTTCTTCGTATTATAAACAGCAAACGATGCACGTACGGTTCCCTCTATTCCAAAGCGGTCCATCAGTGGTTGGGTGCAATGATGTCCTGTTCTCACGGCAATACCACGCGCGTCTAACATTTGACCAATATCAAAAGGATGAATATTGTCAACTGTAAAAGATAATACACCTACCTTATGCTTTGCAGTGCCAACCAACTTTACAGAAGGCAATGCAGAAACCTTTTGAGTGGAATACACTAACAGCGCATGTTCATGAGCTGCAATATTTTCCTTACCAAGTTCGAGAATAAAATCCATGGCGTATTTGAAAGCCACTACATCACCAATATTAGGTGTACCGGCTTCAAACTTGTATGGAAGTTCATTGTAAGTAGTTTTCTCAAATGTTACTTCTTTGATCATCTCTCCTCCACCATGATAAGGAGGCATCTTTTCTAACAATTCTTTCTTTCCAAAAAGGATTCCTGCACCTGTTGGTCCGTACATTTTATGGGCAGAGAGGCAATAGAAATCACAATCTAAATCCTGAACATCAATTTCAAGATGTGAACCTGCTTGTGCACCATCAATCATGACGACCGCTCCTACTTCATGCGCTAATGCAATAATTTCTTTTATTGGATTGATCGTTCCTAAACTATTCGATGCGTGATTTACAGAAACAATTTTTGTTTTAGATGAAAGTAACTTCTTGTATGATTCAATATCCAATTCACCTTGATCCGTTACCGGGATGACTTTGATCTTCGCTTTCTTTTCCTCAGCAATAAGCTGCCACGGAACGATATTGGAATGATGCTCTAATCCTGAAATGATAATCTCATCGCCTTCATTCAGAAATGTGCGACCATATGACGAAGCAACCAGGTTAATACCTTCGGTTACACCTCTTGTAAATATGATTTCCTGCTCAGAAGATGCATTAATAAATTTCTTTGCAGTATGACGGGTCTCTTCGAACGCTTTTGTAGCCTTCTCTGCTAATGTATGAATGCCGCGATGAATGTTCGCGTTATAACCTTTGTAATAGTCAACTAGAGCATTGATAACAGACAATGGCTTTTGTGATGTCGCTGCATTGTCAAGATAAACCAAATCACGACCATTCACCTGTTGATGAAGGATAGGAAATTCTTTTCTAATTTTCTCAACATCAATAGACACAGAAAGGGTCGCAGTGTTGGTCATACTAAAAGTTTTTATGAAGTCTTTCGCTGATAATCTGGTCTAAGTAATTCTTAATCACCGGATGTTTTATATTATCCAGTAATTCTCCTGCAAATGCATAGAGCATCATTGCTTGTGCCGTCTCTTTGCTGATCCCTCGCGATTGCAAATAGAACAAAGCCTCTTCATCCAATTGCCCTGACGTACATCCGTGCGAACACTTCACATCATCAGCCCAGATTTCAAGCTGTGGTTTTGTGTTTACACCAGCATTATCGGTAAGCAAAATATTTTTGTTCGATTGAAAGGCATTCGTCTTCTGTGCTTGTGGACGCACATAAATCTTTCCATTGAAAACACCTTTTGAATCTCCATCCATAATACCCTTATACAATTCATTGCTGAACGAATTGGGCTTACGGTGATCCACTACTGTATGATTATCAGCTAATGTATCGTTATCCAAAAGATATAAGCCATACATGTGTGATTCAATCCCTTCACCGTCCAAACTCAGTTGAAGGTTATTGCGAATTAACTTGCCGTTCAGTGAAAACGTAAAGGTATTTACGCGACTTGCATCAGCTTGATAAATCTGAGTTAATCCATATTGGAAACGATTACCTGAATCGTTTTGAACCATGTACAGATTCAATTCAGCACTCTTGGCTACTACCGCTTCGGTAACTGAGTTTGAAAAGTGGTTTGCTTTCTCAACAGAATCATATTTCTCTAACAGTGTAACTGAGCTTTTCTCGTCTACAACAATCAAATTGCGATTATGAGAGATAACTTGTCCATTGCTTGTATCGTGAATGTGATACATGACAATTGGAATTTCAACTTTGGTATTAGCCGGGACATGCACAAATAATCCGCTTGTCCAAGCTGCTGTGTTCAAGTTGGCAAATGTATCTGCTTTGAGATCGATGTATTTTGAAAGATGTGCGAGCACAACTTCTGATTTCTTTTCCAATGCCTCTTCTAAACTAAGAATTGAAATTTCAGTTTCAGGAGAAATAACAGAGGAAAGTTCTTTCGAGAATAGTCCATTTATAAAGACAATGACATTTGCATCCAGCTCAGGAATTGCAAATTCTTTTACGTTACTAATCTTCACTTTTGCGTTCGCCAGCGTGAAGTCGAAATTCTTCTCAAGCAAACGCTTTATCGGAGTGTGTTTGAATTCTTCATGCTTTGCAGCAGGTAAATTCAGTTTCACAAATTCATTCAATGCCTCCCCCCGTTGAACGCGTAAAGAAGGAAATTTATTAACGCCAGGTTGAATCCCAGCAGTAATATCAATCGCACTGTTTTTTTCGATGGCTATTGTGCTCATAATTCTATCGCTACCTCGTCTTTAATCCAGTCGTATCCTTTCGCCTCAAGCTCAAGGGCTAAATCTTTTGTGCCCGACTTCACGATTTTACCTTTATATAAAACGTGAACAAAATCAGGAACTATGTAATCCAACAAACGCTGATAGTGCGTTACCACAATAACTGCATTTGATTTGTTACGAAGTTTGTTTACACCATTCGATACAATTTTCAATGCATCAATATCAAGACCTGAATCGGTTTCATCTAAAATAGCAAGCTTGGGCTCAAGCATTGCCATTTGGAATATCTCGTTACGTTTCTTTTCACCGCCAGAGAATCCTTCGTTCAACGAACGGCTTAAAAGTGATTGATCGATTTCAACCAGCTTCATTCGCTCTTTCATCAATCCTAAAAACGAAACCGCATCAAGGGCTTGCAATCCACGATGAGCGCGGATTTGATTCACAGCCGTTTTCATGAAATTGATGGTACTTACTCCTGGTATTTCAACCGGATATTGGAAAGCCATGAAAACACCTTCACGCGCTCTAACTTCAGGATCCATTTCCAATAAATTCTTTCCAAGAAAATCAACTTCACCATTCGTTACTTCATATTCTTCGCGACCAGCCAATACAGAAGCCAATGTACTTTTACCAGAACCATTCGGTCCCATAATCGCATGCACTTCGCCTGGCTTAATTTCAAGGTTGATCCCGTTCAGGATTTGCTTATCACCGATCTTTGCTTGTAAATTCTTTATGCTTAACATGTCTTCTATTTCGATTTTATCCTACACTTCCTTCCAAAGTCAAAGCCAATAATTTCTGTGCCTCCACAGCAAACTCCATTGGCAACTGATTCAATACTTCTTTCGCATATCCGTTTACAATCAAGGCTACTGCTGACTCTTCGTCAATACCTCTTTGTAAACAATAAAAGATTTGATCCTCTCCTATTTTAGATGTTGTCGCTTCGTGCTCAATTCGGGCTGAACTATTTTCAACATCTATGTAAGGGAATGTATGTGCCCCACATTGATCGCCCATGAGAAGGGAATCACACTGTGAAAAATTTCTGGCATTGCTCGCGCGCTTCATGATGTGAACTTGCCCGCGATAGCTATTTTGAGAATGACCAGCCGAAATACCTTTCGATACAATTCTAGACTTGGTGTTCTTGCCAATGTGGATCATCTTCGATCCGGTATCCGCTTGCTGATAATTATTCGTAACAGCAACTGAATAAAACTCACCCATCGAATTATCTCCCTTCAAAATGCAGGAAGGGTATTTCCAGGTAATCGCTGAACCAGTCTCTACTTGGGTCCAGGAAATTTTAGAATTGTCGCCAAAGCACAATCCACGCTTGGTAACGAAATTGTAAATTCCTCCCTTACCATTCTTATCACCAGGATACCAGTTCTGAACAGTTGAGTATTTTACCTGCGCATCTTTCATCGCATAGATTTCAACCACTGCTGCGTGTAGTTGATTTTCATCGCGCATTGGAGCAGTACATCCTTCGAGGTAGCTCACATAAGAACCTTCGTCAGCAACAATCAACGTTCTTTCAAATTGACCGGTGTTAGCAGCATTAATCCTGAAATAGGTTGACAGTTCCATCGGGCAACGAACACCTTTCGGGATGTAACAGAATGATCCGTCTGTAAACACGGCTGAATTCAGTGCAGCAAAATAATTATCGCTTACTGGAACTACCGAGCCCATGTATTTCTTCACCAACTCAGGATGATGCAGAACAGCTTCACTAAACGAACAGAAAATTATTCCCATTTCGCCCAGTGTTTCTTTGAATGTAGTACCAACCGAGACACTGTCAATAACAGCATCAACTGCGATACCGGTTAATCTTTTTTGTTCAGTTAAGGAAATACCCAACTTTTCAAAGGTCTTGATCAACTCCGGATCGATATCTTCCAACTTCTTTGATTTATCGGATTGCTTCGGAGCAGAGTAATAAATAACGTCTTGATAATTGATTTTGGGATAATGAACATTTGGCCAGGTTGGCTCCTTCATTTTAGTCCACTTGGCAAAGGCATCCAAGCGCCAATCCAACATCCACTGAGGTTCATTCTTCTTCGCAGAGATAAACCGGATAATATCCTCATTCAGGCCTTTCGGGGCAGAGTCGGTCTCGATGTTGGTTGTCCAACCGTGCTCATATTCCTTTGAGGTCAACTCCTCTAACACCTGATTATCCTTACTCATAGCAGTCTATTTAGACTAATTTTAAACTGAACACAAAAATATAACATAAAAGCCATTCTAAGGTTCCCTTACCACTCTTTAATAACAGGAATCGATTGCTAAATTAGGTTTAAACTACGATCCAGACTTTCTTCCAAAGAAATCATGGTTTCCGTCCGCTCAATACCTTCGACTTGCTGAATTTTATCATGCAGGACAATCTTCAAATGATTGGTGTCCTTGCAGTGTATTTTTACAAACATGCTGTAGTTACCTGTTGTATAATGTATGCTCGTGATCTCTGCTATAGTCTTCAGCTTTGCCATAACCTGATCATACAAAGCGCTCTTCTGGAGAAATATCCCTATGAAAGCCGTGATGTCGTAACCGAGTTTGGCATAATTCACTTTTAACGTTGTCTTCTCCACAATACCCGCCTCTTCCATTTTATTCATGCGAACATGAACCGTTCCACCCGATACAAAAGCTTTTTTCGCAACTTCCGTATAAGGTTTCTTGGCGTCTTGCATCAGGATTTCCAAAATCTTGAGGTCGACATTGTCAACTTTGTAATTTTCAGCCATGGTGAAATTTGAGTTTTAACTAAAATTCAAAAATATGAAACAATATTAAAAAGTCCACAATAATTCGAATGTTTTATTGTTCCAGATAGTAGTTTCTGCGTTACTTTGTTGCATAATTAACAATCACACACACATCAACCACACACGCACAAACACATTGTAGGGTGTTGAAATTGGCAGACAAGCCCTCCGGTCTCGGGGGTGGAGGAAACGGGATAAAGTCCAGCCTTTGGCGACCTAACCGCTCCGTGGAGGTTCGAACCCTTCCTCTACAGCGAAGAGACGTTCTTTGATTAAAATATAAAATACACCATTGTAGGGTGTTGAAACTGGCAGACAAGCCCTCCGGTCTCGGGGGTGAAGGTCACGGAATAAAGCAATGCTCCCCGATCCAATTTCGCTTAATGCGGCACTGGATCAGGTCAAAGCCTAACCGCTTCGTGGAGGTTCGATTCCTTCCCCTACAGCAGCTCAGTTTAGGTTAATGAGATTCAGAGCTACCCATCTCGATTTATCGGGGTGGGTTTTTTTATTTACAGCCATTCTTTCTTTTCATTTTATCAGCTATTGATTTGCTGGCCAACAATCGTTTGCTTTGGGATATTGATTATGTAATCAATCATTGACTTCCATTTTTGAAATTACCTATAATGAAAAATTATCCCTGGCTTGATAAATATCCAAAAGGCACTGCACAAGAAATTAAACTTTACGACCACCCATCATTAGTCGAGTTGTTTGAAACCAGTTGTGCTAAATACAGCGATCGAGTAGCGTTTGAAAATATGGGCGTTCGATTGACGTATGCTCAAGTTGATACACTCTCTAAAAACTTTGCAGCGTATCTGCAGCAAGATCTTAAACTTAAAAAAGGAGATCGCATCGCTATCCAGATGCCGAACTTGCTTCAGTTTCCAATTGCATTCTTTGGAGCATTGCGTGCCGGATTGATTGTAGTGAACACCAATCCATTATACACACCTCGTGAGATGGAACATCAGTTTAGAGATTCCGGAGCTGTGGCCATTGTGATTGTTGCCAACTTCGCAAGCAATCTCGAAAAGATTATAGGCAACACTTCCATTAAACATGTTATTGTTACACAGCTTGGCGATATGCTCGGTGGATTGAAAGGCATGATTGTGAATTTTGTAGTGAAGAATATAAAGAAGATGGTGCCTTCCTATCATCTTCCCGGAGCGATTTCATTTAACAGCGTATTGGAGAAAGGCGCTTCTTCACATTATACTAAACCCGAGATCTCAATAAGCGATATTGCTGTTCTTCAATACACAGGAGGAACTACTGGAATTGCAAAAGGCGCTCAACTATCGCACGCGAATATTGTGTCGCATAATTCCATGATCACCGAATGGTTTAAACCCTATATGAATAAAAATGGTGGTGATCTTATTATTACCGCCATACCGATGTATCACATCTTCGCGCTCACAGTTAATGGCATGTTAATGTTCAGTACTGGCGTAAAGAATGTACTAATCACGAACCCTCGTGATATTCCTGGATTCGTAAAGGAATTAAAAAAACACAAGTTCACAATTATCACGGGTGTTAATACACTTTTCAATGCGTTACTTAACAATCCTGATTTTAAGAATCTTGATTTCTCCGCGTTGAAAGGTGCCGTTGCTGGTGCAATGGCCGTTCAGGATGTTGTGGCCAAACGTTGGAAAGAAGTTACGGGCACAAATCTCATTGAAGGTTATGGCTTAAGTGAAACTTCTCCAGTGTTATGTTGCAACCCATTAGATGGTACACATCATGCTGGTACTATTGGTGTACCAATGCCGAGTACCGAGATCGCTATTTTCGATGATAACGGAAACAGAGTACCTCAAGGAGAACCGGGAGAAATATGCGCACTAGGACCACAGGTAATGTCCGGCTACTGGCAAAAAGATAATGATGGTGTATTCTTTCCGGGCGGATGGTTTAGAACAGGTGACATTGGTATTATGAATGCCGATGGATTCTTTAAGATTGTCGATCGTAAAAAAGACATGATCAAAGTCTCTGGCTTTAATGTTTATCCAAACGAAATTGAAAATGTTATTGCCACGCATCCTAAAGTTTTAGAAGTTGCTGCAATTGGTATTTCTGATGTAAAATCAGGAGAAGTGATAAAAGCGTTTATTGTGAAACGCGATCAGAGCTTAACCGAAGAAGAGATCAAGAAATTCTGCCACGAGAATCTCACCAATTACAAAGTGCCAAAGTATTTCGAATTCAGAACCGAGCTACCTAAAACCAATGTTGGTAAAATTTTGAGGAGAGCGTTAAAAGAAGAAGTTGCAGCTGCGTGATAATTTGAATTACTTCGCCAAATTTTTAATAACTATGTTCAGGATTCTTTCTCTATTCTACCTATCTGCTCTATTTATATGCTGCGGTAAATCATCAACAGAATCAACTACACAAGCTGCCGACTCCGTAACTTTAAATGTTGACACTCTAAAATATCCGGAGGAAGGACATTTAAAAAATCTTAGACAACTAACCTTTGGTGGCGACAATGCCGAGGCCTACTGGAGCTTTGACAGCAAACAACTTACCTTTCAATCAAACAATCCCACATGGAATTTAAAGTGCGACCAGATTTTTGTTACTGCTGTCGATGGTGTTGATCTAAAGAATAATATTCCTCAACGGATTAGCAATGGTGAAGGAAGAACAACCTGTTCCTACTTTTTACCAGGCGATTCCCTTATTCTTTTTGCATCAACTCATTTAGGTGGAAAAGATTGTCCGGTTGAACCGGAACGTAAGCCAGGAGGAAAATACCTATGGTCAATTTATGATACCTATGATATTTTCGTTTCTGATTTAAAAGGGAATATCAAAAAACAACTCACCAATCAAAAAGGTTATGATGCAGAAGCAACCGTATCCCCAAAAGGAGATAAAATTGTTTTTACCTCAACGCGCAATGGAGATCTTGATTTATACACGATGAACATTGATGGATCGGATGTAAAACAAATTACTAATGAATTGGGCTACGATGGTGGCGCGTTCTTTTCACCGGATGGATCGAAACTTGTCTTTCGTGCATCCCGGTTTATAACGGATGAAGAACGAAAAGAATATAAAGCTTTACTAAAACAAGGATTGGTCGCTCCTACCGCGATGGAGATTTTTACTTGTAATGTAGATGGTTCAAACCTTCAACAGCTTACCAAGTTGGGCAAAGCCAACTGGGCCCCGTTCTATCATCCATCTGGTAAAAAGATTTTATTCTCATCCAACCACAAAGGAACAAGAGGTTTTGAATTTAACATCTACATGATTAACGAAGATGGAACCGGCCTTGAGCGTGTAACGCACGACTCAGTCTTCGATTCATTCCCGATGTTCTCATTCGATGGAAAACGACTTGTATTTTCATCCAATCGACACAATGGAGGAACACGAAATACCAACTTATTTCTGGCCGATTGGGTGGATTAGGTATTGGAATCAAGACAATAAACTTAAGATTTATATTAAAAGATTAAAAGTTGACATTGGTTTGTAGTCAATGTAACTTCAACCAACTAACCTGGAACTTTGAACCTCGAACTTTAAACCTAAAAATATGCTGGGCTTCTTCGAACATCAATATCTTTCTTACAAAAAGAACCACATCAAAAATTTGCTGGCACTCGCAAAGGTTGATGGACACATGCACCCAAAAGAAGAAGAGCTACTTTATAAAATTGCTAAACGTTACGGCCTTAAAGATCGACAAGTAAAAGTGCTGATCGATAGCGATGAGAAGTTCACCATGAACGTTCCCGACAATCATAACGATAAAATGAATCTGCTTTACGATCTTGTGCTGATGGTCTATGCCGATGAGGTTGTAGATGAGCACGAAATCGAATTTTGCGAAGAAGCTGTAAAACAATTCGGGATGAAAAAGGGACTTGTTAAATTTCTACTGGCAGAATTTGATCGCGGCACGCCACCACCACCTGACGAATGGGATGAAATTAAACGTGAAGCAAAAGATAAATATCTGGCTAAAAAGTAATACCTGACCCAATTCGGGTTAACTCAATATTCTCTATATGTTTGGCGACTTTCACCGTCTGAACCTTTACGGACATACATCTCATCATCCTTTTACCTCGGGCGTAAATTGTAGGGTTATCTATTTCTCTTTTACAGATATTCCATAAACCAATTGATTTATGGAACCACTTTCTCCCTTCTATTCAAGAAATCAGTTTATCAAGCTCGTCTCTGTTGGAACTTTTGGCGCCTTTGTCATTCAATCTCATGAAACCCATGCACAGGAAAAGATTCCCTTGAAACCAGACCTTGTTAAAGAATTTGTCATTGCCGGTCACGGTAATTTAGAAAAGACGAAACTTTTGTTAGAAGCCAATCCTGGATTATTAAATGCATCCTGGGATTGGGGCAATGGCGATTTTGAAGAGGCAATAGAAGGTGCTGGTCATGTAGGCAATCGTGAGATCGCACTTTACCTTATTAACAAAGGCGCACGTTTCACACTTTTTGTTGCCGCTATGTTAGGCAAGATTGAAATTGTGAAATCGATGATCGAACCATACCCTGAATTGATTAAGTCCAAAGGCCCGCACGGACTTGATCTCATCCACCATGCCACAAAAGGCGGTGAGAACGCTACGGAAGTTCTCAATTATCTGAAATCAAAATCCTGAT